>NZ_JAUAOA010000026.1 GCF_030542965.1 Azotosporobacter soli | reverse complement strand
CTCCACTCCCGCTAATGATATGATAAAATCATTAGCGGGAGTGATTTTATGTACGAGAAAAAAGATCGAAGTCAACAAAGCCAAATTGAATTCTTCTGCTTAGAAGATTTAGTACCGAAAGATCATATATTACGAGACATTGAACGAGCCATCGATTTTCGCTTCATCTACGACGAAGTCGACGGTTTATATAGCGACTCCGAACGAGGCAAACCAGGAATTGATCCGGTGAGTCTGTTTAAGATCGTACTGATTCAATACCTGTTCGGCATTCGTAGCATGCGTCAAACCATGAAAGAAATTGAAGTAAATATGGCTTACCGCTGGTTTATCGGATACGGCCTTACCGAAAAAGTCCCGCACTTTTCAACCTTCGGCAAGAATTATACCCGGCGTTTTCAAGGAAGCGATGTGTTTGAGCGGATCTTTATGCGCATCCTGTACGAAGCAGTAAACTGCGGTTTCATTGATGCAAGTTCCGTATTCATTGACGGAACCCATATCAAAGCACGAGCCAACAAAAAGAAAAGCGCAAAAGTGTTTGTGCCGATTCCGGCCAAGCAATATCAAGATGAACTGAATGCGGAAATTCAAGCCGATCGCGAAAACCATGGCAAGAAACGGTTAAAAGATAAAGACGACGATGAAAATCCGCCGCAAGGTAAAACCATCACGCAAAGTACGACGGATCCGGAAAGCGGCTTGTTTCATAAAGGCGAGCATGAAAAATGCTTTGCCTACGTAACCAACACGGCTTGTGACCGGCATAACTTCATATTAGGATACGAAGTCGCAGCGGGCAATGTTAATGACAGTCGATTGTTTGATGAACTGTATGAACGAGTCGTCAGTTATTTCCCTGAAACCGAAACCGTTGCCGTCGATGCGGGCTACAAAACGCCCTGGATTATGAAACAAATTATCGACAGTGGCCGAATTCCTGTCGTTCCCTACAAGCGTCCTATGACAAAAGAAGGGTTCTTCAAGAAATATGAATACGTATATGATGAATATTATGAATGCATGATTTGCCCTGGCAACCAGGCGCTTGGCTACAGTACGACGAATCGTGAAGGATATCAAGAATATAAAAGCGATGCAAAACAATGCAAAGTGTGTCCGCATTTAGAGCAATGCACGCAGAGCAAAGCGCATCAAAAGCAAGTCCAAAGGCATGTATGGGAATCCTATCTGGAACTTGCTGATGAGTATCGGCACATGCCGATATATCGCGATATTTACAAATTGCGCTCGCAAACAATTGAGCGTGTCTTTGCAGATGCAAAAGAAAAGCATGCAATGCGCTATACGCAACTGCGTGGCCTGCAGAAAGTGAAAATGCAGGTGACGCTTACTTTTGCATGCATGAATCTGAAAAAACTGGCGACCTGGAAGAAACGCAGGGGTATATTACCGCCTGTTTTTCAACGTTTTTTCGAAAAACTGCGTTTTTGCAGTGAAAATTGGATAACTGAAATTGAAAAATGCACCTTACGCTTTGCGTAAAGTGCATTTTGTCGACGGTCTGAAAACAGGGATTGTCTTATATAAAAAGACAATCCCTGTTTTCTTATGCCGTCGGCAAATGTTTGCTGCGCAGTTGGCCGCAGGCGGCAGCGATGTCGACGCCGTGTTCGAGGCGAATGCTGCAATTGAGACCTTGTTTTTTCAATACGTCATAAAAAACAAGACTGGTTTCATGCTCGGTGCGTTGGTATTGGCTATGTTCGTCGACCGGGTTGTAGGGAATCAAATTGACATTTGCATTGCGTGCGCCGATCAGGGCAGCGAGTTCCTGTGCATGTTCCGGGCGATCATTCAAATCCTTGAGCAAAATATATTCAAACGTGATGCGGCGCTTGCTGTGCATCAAATAGTAGTCGATGGCGTCGAGCAACGCTGCAATGGGGAAGACCGTGTTTATTTTCATGATGCGTGAACGCAGCATATCGTTCGGCGCGTGCAGAGAAATGGCAAGGTTGACCTGGAGTTTTGCATCGCTGAAACGGTAAATCGCATCGGCCAAGCCGCTGGTCGACACCGTGATGCGGCGTGCGGCAATTGCCAGTCCGTTATGGTCTTTGATAGTCTGCAAAAAGGAAACCAGGTTGGCGAAGTTATCGAGCGGTTCGCCGATGCCCATTACGACGACGTGGCTGACTTGCTCTGCTTGCTCTCGACGGTCAAGATGGCGTTGGACATGCATAAGCTGTTCAACAATTTCGCCGCTTGACAGATCGCGTTTTTTATTCAGGAGACCGCTGGCGCAAAAACTGCAGCCCATGTTGCAGCCGACTTGCGTGGTGACGCAGACAGACAAACCGAATTTGTGGCGCATCAGTACGGTTTCGATTAGGTTGCCGTCTTGAAGCTGTAGGAGAAATTTGATCGTGCCGTCGCTGGACTCCTGGCGGCACGTTTCGTTTAGCGACTGGATGTAAAAATGCGCATCCAATAAGGAGAGGCAGTCCGAGTTGACGTCAAGCATCGCAGAAAACGTCGCGGCGCGACGGCGATACAGCCAAGCCCAAACTTGGCGAGCGCGGGATTTTTTATGGCCGTGGCTGATAAGCCAGGTTGTCAGTTCTTCTAAGGGCAAGTCATAAATCGATTGTTTATTCACGGTTGAAACCTCTTTTCCAGACTGGAGTGAAATCGTAGCATGATGGACTGTCGTTATTATAGCATAGTTGCTTGCGTCCGGACAGTAAGAAAGAGAGCCGTCAAAAGGCTCTCTTTCTTACTGGCTTAGCTAGCTGATTTGTTCAATTTGTTCTTCTGCCAAACAGTGTTTGGAAAGATCCTTTTGGCAGTTGCGACAGGCCGATTTGTCGATGTGATTGGCGGCGTGCGCAATCGCGTCACAGGTATGCCGGAAATAATGATGCGCACCGATCATATCATAGAGGCCGGTTTTTTTCATCAGACGTTCGGCTTGAATATTGAGACCTGCAATCAGCACCAATGTGCCGCGTTTACGCAAATCCTGGATGATGATGCGCAAGTGCTGTTCGCCAGTCAGGTCGATGAACGGAACCTTGCTCATACGCAGGATGATAACCTTGGGGTAATAATGGATCGTATCCATCAGCGTTTGTGAGAACATTTGCGCCGCGCCGAAAAAGAGCGGCCCCTCAACACTGAAAATGCTGATTTGCGGGCAGTCGTGCGTATCAACAGGTTCTTTTTCATCAGCAACGTTGACCAAGTGGTTTTCCTGGTCGGGTAAGACGCGATTGACGACCAGGATGTCGCTCATGCGTTTGACGAAGATGATCATGGCCAAAAGCAGGCCGAATTCAACCGCGATCGTAAGATCGGTCAGAACGGTGAGCAGGAAGGTGACGACCAGGACGCCTGCACTGTGCGAACGGGTTTTCAAAATGGCGAGGAAAGCATGATGCTCACTCATGTTATAGGCGACGATCATCAGTACCGGTGCCATGCTAGCAAGCGGGATGCTGCCGGCGTAAGACGCCAAAAGCAGCATGGTCGCGAGAACGAAGAATGCCGAAATGAGAACGGAGACGCGGGTGACAGCGCCGGTCTTGATGTTGGTTGCAGTCCGGGCGATAGCGCCGGTTGCGGGAATGCCGCCGAACAGCGGCGTTACGATATTGGCAATCCCCTGACCGATTAGCTCGCGGTTACTGTTGTGATGCGTGCCTGTCATGCCGTCGGCGACAACGGCGGAGAGCAGCGATTCGATCGCGCCAAGAAAAGCGATGGCAAACGCCGGACGCAGCAAGTGCTGAAATGTTTCGGCACTCAAACTTGGCAATTGGAAGAGCGGCAGCGTGCTGGGAAGACCGCCGAAGGTCGAGCTGATCGTGCTTACTTCACCGGGGTAGAAGAACGCGGCGGTCAGCGTCGAGGCCAAGATGCCAAGCAGCGAACCGGGTACTTTGGGGAGAAAACGCGGCGTAAGCAAAATGATGAACAGAGAAAGCGCGGCGGTTGCGGCGCTGTAGATGTTGAACGTTGCCAGATGCGTGATGATTTCATGCAAGTTGTCGATAAAGCCTTCATGTCGCGCCAGACCGCTGAGGCCAAGGAAATTCGGCACCTGGCCGATGAAAATATTGACTGCGATACCAGCGGTGAAACCGATGGTTACCGGACGCGGAATGTATTTAATGAGGGAACCTAATTTCAAAAGGCCCATCAGGACGAGAATAACGCCGGATAATAAGCCGGCAATCAGCAGATTTTCATAACCGTAAGTCAAAACGATGGACAGCAGTACCGGAATGAAAGCGCCGGTCGGGCCGGTGACCTGGTAGCGGCTGCCGCCGAAAATCGTCGCAAGGCAAGCGGCAATGATGGTAGTGTAGATACCGTATTCCGGGTTGACGCCGGAGGCGATAGCGAAGGCCATTGCCAGGGGCAGGGAAATGACGCCGACAGTTAGACCGGCCATCAGATCTTTCTTAAAGGCATTCGTGAAATAACGTTTGAGAACGATACGAAAAGTTCGCGACATATAATACAAGACTCCTTCATCCAAGAAAATATAGACACAAAATACATTATACAAGGATGCAGTGCAGGCGTAAAACGATAGGCGAGGGAGCGAGAAGCATTAAATTGCATCAGTTAAGGGAAAGACTGTCTTTTTTGGAATAAATACCTCTGCAAGGTCAATATTGGTTGTTTTTGAAGTTCGAAGGTAAGAATTTTGTAATCGAGTGATAGATGTATCGGTTGAAGTGATGAAACGACGCTAAAAGATGGCAAGGAATGAAGTTTGTACTTCTTGAAGGGACGTGTATTTGCAAACGCGAAAAAAATATGCCATACTAGGTAAAATGGTAACTAAGGTAAGAGCAGTTGTAAATTTAGGGGGCGTAGATGAAAAAACGCTTTGATTTTGCTCAATATAGGTTTGATCCGCTGCAATGGGTCATCTTGGTCGGTTTGATGCTGTCGCGTATCGGCACATCGATGATGATGCCGTTTTTTGTTATTTTTTTGACGTATGAACTGGGCTTGAGTTTTGCGCTTGCAGGGTTTATTTCCGGCAGTTCGTTCGCAGCCTATTTGGTAGGCGGTTTTTTTGGCGGTTTTCTTTCCGACCGTTATGGCCGGAAAAAGATCTTTATTGTCTCGCTCTTTTCATATGCAGCGAGTTTTTGTCTGTTTGGCCTGGCAGCGGCGCATTTGCGCTTGCCGGGAATGATCGAACCGGTCTTTTTTGCCATAAACCTGCTGGCCGGATTGAACCGCAGCTGCATCGATACGATGGGGCAGGCCATCTTAGCGGATCTTGCCGAGCCGGAGCAAAGAACGGCGCTCTTCAGTTTGCGCTATACGATGGCGAACATCGGCAACGCGATCGGACCCTTATTGGGCGCTGCACTCGGCTTTGCCGGAACGACCAGCGGTTTTTATCTGACTGGCGCTTTTTGTTTTGCTTATTTCTTTTTATTCCTGCTCTTTTCCTGGCGGCGTGATATTCGCGGCAAGATTGCTGAAAACGAAGAGAAGCCTGAATTGCGTGAAGTGATCGCGGTGCTGCGTAAAGACCGCGCGATGGGACTGTTTCTTTTGGGCGGGATGACGGTAACCTTCGTTTTTTCGCAGATGGATTCGACGTTAGGTCTTATCATTTTGGATCGGCTTGGTTCGCCTGCGCTTTTTGCGACAATCATGGCGGTCAATGCGATAACGGTCGTTGTCCTGCAGATGCCGGTGACGGCTTATTTTCTCCGACGCTTCTCTCTCTTGACGACGATGCGAATCGGTTGTATATTTCTTGCACTGGGCTTGGTGGGCAATGCGTTTTCCGGTCAGGAATTTTATCGCTATGTCCTTAGCCAGATCTTATTTACCTTTGGCGAGATCCTGATTTTTCCGATTAGCGCCATGTTCGTCGAATCGATCGCACCGCTTGCGCTGCGCGGCAGTTATTTCGGCGCGATGAGTTTTCTCTTCGTGGGCCGGGCGCTCGGTCCGGCAGCGGGCGGATTTTTGCTGCAGCATCTAGGCGCGCACGCCACACTGTTTTGCTTTGCGGTGTTGGCGCTTGGCGCAACCTGGCTTTATCTGCAGGGCGATCGGGCGGTGACCCAGCGAAAAATGGCAGTCGAGGCTTTAAATGAAAAGGAGAATGATGATGGAGCAGAAAATCGCGGCCGCTGCGGCGGCTAATAAAGACTATGTAATCGAGTTGCGCCGTCATTTTAGAATGCATCCGGAACTGAGCGGCGCAGAATTTGAAACGCAAAAACGAATCAGCCAAGAATTGCAGAAAATGGGCATTGAAGCGAAGGCGATTGCGAAAACAGGCATCATCGCGGAGATTAAGGGCGAGAAACCGGGGCCCTGTGTTGCGCTGCGCGCCGATATCGATGCATTGCCGCTCGCGGATGAAATCAATGCGCCCTATCGCTCACAGCGCCCCGGCGTCTGCCATGCCTGCGGCCATGACGGCCACACGGCGATGCTCTTGGGGGTGGCAAAAGGTCTGGTCACGCTGCGCGAGGAACTGCCGGGCACGATCCGCCTGCTCTTTCAGCCGAGTGAAGAAGCCTTTCCCGGCGGTGCGCAGCAAATGATCGAAGCGGGAGCGCTAGAGGGCGTGGCGGCGATCATCGGCGCGCACTTGTGGCAGGATGTGCCGGCAGGCTGCGTCGGCGTCACGTACGGGGCCATGATGGCTTCGCCGGACGAGTTCAAGATCATCGTGCAGGGGCGCGGTGGTCATGGTTCGATGCCTTACCAGACAGTCGATCCTATTCATGTCGGCGCGCAAATCGTTCTGGCCTTGCGCGGCATTGTCGCCAATGACTTAGGCCCGAAGGAACCGGCGGTTGTCTCGATCGGCCTGTTTCAGGCCGGTGAAGTGTTCAACGTGATACCCGATACCGCGCTCTTGCGTGGCACCGTGCGCAGTTTTTCGCAAACGGTGCGGGAGAAGGTCTTTGCCAGGATCGAGCAGATCTGCGCCGGATTGTGCGCGGCTGCCGGAGCCGGTTATCGTTTGGAACCGATTTACGGCTTTCCGCCGGTGATCAACGACCCGGCGATTGCCGCAGTGCTGGCCGATAGCGCCCGTCAGGTCGTTGCGGCGCAAAAGGTGCTGGAGATCGATCCGGTCATGGGCGGCGAAGATTTTTCCTGCTACCAGGCTATTGTGCCGGGTGCCTTCGTCTTTATCGGCAGTGGCAATCCTGACAAAGGCATTTGCCATCCGCACCATCATCCGAAATTCGAAATTGACGAAGACGTATTGCCCATCGGCGTTGAGGTACTGAGCCGGACTGCGCTGCGTTTGCTGACAAGAAAATAAAGAATGTAAGAAAGCCGCCGGATTCCTGAAAATAGGAACGGCGGCTTTCTTGTCATGGTTTGACGAGTGAGAGGACGGTATCAGTTAATTTTTGCTCGCCGCCCTGAACCCAAATTGTGTACAAGCGTTCAATCGTAGCCTGCGAGAAAACATAGTCGCGAAACGCGTAAAACTTGGCGGAATGCAAATCCTGCTCGCTCATGCCATAATGCGCCTTGGCGATGTTTTGCAGCTGGGCGATTGTCCACTGTGCCATTGGTACGGTCAGGACGAAGTCATGATCGCCAAGATGCGTGACAAAACCTTCAATCCAGCGCGGCTGCGGCAAGGTTTCACCGGATGGTGCCAGATAACCGGCTGCGATGGGGTCTTTGCCGGAGATCAGTGCGGCGGCTTTTAACCAGCTTACCACTTGTGCTTCGTCTTGAGCAGTGCCGGGATGATTATGCGCACAGGCAATCGCAACGACGACTTCTTTGGGGAAATTACGGTACATCGCTTCAGCGATGCTGAGAATATGATGTGAGCCGGTACCGGCAATACTGTATTCTTTCAGACTGGCGGCATCGCTTTGCCATTGGAAGACCCAGGGTTTATGCAGGTCGTGCAGCATTTCGGAGGCGATGATAACGTCTTTATTAAGCGTGATGCCATAGACGTCTTTGTAGGTATTGTAGATGCCAAGGGCGATCTTGACGTTGCTGGCGACATGCGTGGCTAGGCCGCCAGGATAGGCGTGATGACTCATATAGCCACTGCCGGGAGCGGCATAAAACGGCTGCGGCGGATTTGCCGTGTTGCGCATCGGCGGAAGAAACTGATCATAGCTGGCGGAAGCTGAAAGGTAACCGGCGGCGACTAACTGTTGCTTCAGGCTTTCTTTTTCGGCATCGCCCGGAAAGCGCTGCCAAAGGCTGGGCACCGGATTGGCCAGATAGTCGGCTGTTTTTTGTCGCAACTGCGGATCGGAGATTTCCTGACTCGTCTTGAGCAGGTATTGGTAGCTGTTCATGATGTAAGAGGATTGTTCAGCCATTGCGGTCGGCGAAAAATTTTGGCAGTCTGCCAGACTGATCGGTGCGGCAAGTACGGAAGGCGGCAACGCACCCGCCAGCAAGGTGATCGCAGATAGAGTCAATGCCGATTGTTTAAGGGTGCGTGATAAAGAGTGCTTCATGTTAAATCTCCTCTTTTCTTATATTTCCTCTTTTGCTTTATGACCGAAGGGCCAAATGTTTTTGAGCGAAGGGGAAGCAGACGTTTTGTCGGGAATCAGAAGATAGCCGCCGAGCAGCGCAGTGAACGGAACGACCAGAATCAGGCCGATGCTGCCGGTCAGGGTGCGCAAGATTTCTGCCGCGACATAGTTCATGTTCAAAATGCGCAGCAACGTCATGTCCTTGGTCAAAAAGAGAAGCAGCATCAGAATGTAGCCGCCGGAATAAGCCAAAAGCAGCGTCGTAGTCATTGCGCCGATCACGGCGCGGCCGACGTTGAGTCCGCTTTTGACTAATTCATCGCGGCTGATATCCGGACGATGCAGCGTCACTTCCTCCATTGCGGCCGCCACATCGATGGCAACGTCGACCGCTGCGCCGGTAGCGCCGAGAATGATCGCTGCATAGAAGAGTTCCTTGAGACTGATGTTGTAACTGCCGGAGTAGAGAAAGCTTTCGGCAAAAGCGGCGGTGGCGCCGTTAAGGTGGAAGTGCTCGCCAAAATAGAGCGTAAAGACGGTCGTCATTGTCAGACCGGCTAACGTGCCGCCAAAAGCGGTAAAAGCCTTGCGGTTGACGCCAAGGACAAGAAAAATGATCAGCGCGCTGATCAGAGCCAGCGTCAAAAGCGCGAACGGAATCGGAGGATATCCTTTGAGCAGTCCGGGCAGGAAAAATTGCCATAAGATCACCAGACTAAGGACGAAAGAGGCGCAGGCCTTGAGTCCGGTCGTCCCGGCAAACAATAGCAGCGTCAGGACGAAGAGCGCAAACAAAAGATATTCCCAGTAGTGACGATCGTATTCAATGACATAGGCTTGGCTGATGCTGCCGTCCGCAGCAATCTGCACTGCGAATAACGCGCTGTCGCCGGGCTTCATGATATGGTCGAGTTCCAGCTTACCCTGAACATGATTATAACCCTGAAGCGCTTGCCCTTTTAGGGGGCCTTCGGTGATAATCGCGCTGACCAGTTGAGAACCTTCCGAAACCAGACCGAAGGTTTCCAATTGATTGTCGACCGCCGTGACGACAGCGCTCATTTCCTGGTTGCCCTGCAGAGGGCGATTTGATTGTTGCAACCAAGCTGCAAACAGTGCAAAACCCAACAGGGCTGTGAACAAAATGATAATGCTGCGGCGTCTCTTCATATGTTTACCCCCAGAGTGAAAAAGTGGGGCGGATGCCAGGAAGAGCATCCGCCGAATCAGGTGCGTTATTCGGCCGAGTCGCCGCCTTTTTTAGTGACTTTGGTCTCGCCGGTGACGATGGCGGTACCGGTATGGTAAGGGCTCTTCAAGTTTACGCTAGGAGCCGCTACCTTGATGCCGCGTTGGATCAGGACTTCGTGCAACAGCCAAGGCTTGTCGCTGATCATGCCGTCTACGCCCATGTCGAGCAGCATGTTCATCTTCTTCGGATCGTTAACGGTCCAAGGCACGACCTTCATGCCGAGTTCATGCGCTTCGGCAACCATTTCGTTGGACAGTTCTTCCCAGTACGGCGAGACGATGTCTGCGCCGCATTCATTCGCCGCTTTGACGAAATCGCCATTATAGGTGTCAATGTCGATGCCGGCCATCCAAGGCGAGGCGCCCGGTTGGTTTACCTGGCGATAGACGCCGTCCGGACCCCAGGAAGGTTGCTCACAGGTCAAAGCGACCAAAGTGATGCGCGGATTAAGCTTTTTCATTTCTACAAGCGTACGCCAGTCGAAGGACTGCAATGTCACGCGGTCTTCCATATCGTACTTCTTCACGACTTCATTCACCTTAGCTACGAAAGCGGCCGGATCGGGGCTGTTCGCTGCGTTGGCATCAGGCGCGACGTAAGATTTGGTCTCGATATTAAAAATCACTTTCTTATTGCCGTAGGCGTTGGCTAATTCGAACACTTCTTCCAAGGTCGGGATCTTTGTGCCCGGTACGGAAAGCTGTGTTTTGCCGTGGCCGTCGTAATAACCGCCGGCCGCCGGGTTCATCGTGCCGACGTCGAATTGCTTCACTTCGGCAAGCGTCATCGTACGGATGTCATACTTGTCAGCTGCGACATATTTGCCGTCGGGACCTTTGGTCAGATTCGGGCTGAGTACCGGATTATGACTGATGACCAGCTGTCCGTCCTTGGTCATCTGCATATCCATTTCCAAAGTGGTCACGCCCAGTTCCATCGCATAGGCGAAGGAAACCAGCGTGTTTTCCGGACGTGCGTCGCGTCCGCCGCGATGCGCTTCAAAGTCAAACAGTTCGAAGTTGACTTTCGCTTCGGCGGCTTTCATGTCGACGACGTTGAAACCGGCCGTCAAAACCAGTGCGGCTGCACCCGCGGCCAGGGCTTTTTTCCAGTTCTTTTTCATCAATTTGCATGCTCCTTTGCTGCTTATAATTTAACGTTCATCAGATTGGCAAGGTTGCGGCCGACTTCGGTGTTGTCAAGCAGGCGGCCAAAGAGCGTCGAGCCGCTGCCGATCGCGGTCAGCGGTACGGCCGAGCCGGTGTGCGCGTAGGTGGTGAAGCCGACATGGGCGCGGCTGTTTAAGATCTCCGTCAGAGCCGAACCGACCAGAGTCTCGGCTTCGATATTGTCATTCCAAGGTGTCACGCCACTTTTCGTGTCGCTGATCGCCTGCTCGACGCGGGCTTTTTCTTCGCTGCTCAGCGAAGCATAAGAAATGCCGCTGGCGGCGTGGAAATCACTCCAGAGCTGGTCGATGTTCTTATGCTTGTTATACGCCTGACCGATCTTTTCCATGGTACCGTGAACATTGTTCAGCACACTTGGATCGAGGAAATAATCATTCATCGTGCCGAGACCCAGCCCGCCGGTTTCATGGTCGGCAACAACCAGGATCAAGGTTTCTTTCGGATGCTTCAGATAAAAGTTATATGCGACGGTGACGGCGTCGTCAAAGGCCAAAGTGTCTTTGATGATTCCGGCGGCGTCGTGCTGATGCGCAGCATGGTCGATGCGGCCGCCTTCGACCATCAGGAAGAAGCCGTTGTTATTTTCGCTTAAGACGTCGACGGCTTTTTGCGTCAGCTCGGCCAGACTCGGTTCTTTGGCGGGATCGCGGTCGATATCCCAGGTCAGATGGCTGTTGTTGTAAAGACCGATCAGTTTATCGTTGGCCGGGTTGCCGGATGGTTTGAAATTACGCAGTGCGTCAGCCGTATTTAGCACGTTGTAGTTTTTTGCTTTCAACTCATCATATAAGTTGCGCTCGTCTTTTCGCTTGCTGCCTTTTGCGCTTTGCGGCAGAAAGAAACGTTCGCCGCCGCCCAAGAGGACATTGACGCCGCTGTCAACCAATTGCGCAGCGATCTGGTCTTCCTTGTCACGATGATCAATGTGTGCGGCAAACGCGGCCGGAGTCGCATGCGTGATCCGAGTCGTCGTCACGAGGCCGGTCGACCAGCCGTTGTCGCGTGCGCCTTCTAAAACGCTTTTCAGTCGCTTGCCGTCCGGCGTTTGACCGATTGATTTGTTATCGGTTTTGACGCCGCAGGCCAAGGCCGTTCCGGCCGCCGCCGAATCGGTTACCAGTTGGTCATAGGATTGCGTCGTGTTCATGCCGATAACCGGGAAACTATCCATTGTCAATGGTTTAAGTGCCTGCCCTTTTGGAGCGCTGCCAATATTGTTCTTGGCAATGGTTGCGATTGTGCGGTGGCTTTGTCCCATGCCGTCGCCGATCAGATAAAAGACATATTTAGGCCGTTCGGTCACTTCCGCCTGTGCGGTGCTGGCGGCGGACATGTCAGTTTTAAAGTTGACGCCGCAGGCCAGGATGGCGGCAAAAAGCACGAACACCGCCAGTTTCAGACTGAGTTTGTTACGCAAAGCAAATCCCTCCTAAAATTATATTGAACCCACTACGAATAACCCTATCATCTGGCTGGGAGGCAAATGTTATTGCGAGGTAAAGATATGGTAAAGTTTTAACGAGAAAAATAAAAAAACACGAAGCAATGCGTCTTCGTGTTTTCGCTAGAATCATATTCTTACTGCGCGAGAGCGGATTATTCACCGACCGCTTTGGCGCGCTCCGGCAGCTTTGCTAAAAAAGCGTTCATTGCGCGAAGCTGGTGCATGAGTGCGAGGTATTCGGCTGGCGGAAGCGATTGCGGGCCGTCACATAATGCTTCGGCCGGATTGGGATGGACTTCAAGCATCAGGCCGTCTGCGCCGCTGGCCAGCGCGGCTAAGGACATCGGCGAAACCATTTCACGTCGGCCGGTGCCATGGCTGGGGTCGACGATGACCGGCAGATGGCTCAGCGCTTTGATCGCGCTGACAGCACTGAGGTCGAGTGTGTTGCGCGTATAGGATTCGAAGGTGCGGATGCCGCGTTCGCAAAAGATGACTTGTTGATTGCCTTCGCTGAGGATGTATTCTGAGGCTTGCAGCCATTCTTCAATCGTTGCCGATAGGCCGCGCTTGAGCAATACAGGACGGTTGCTGCGTCCCGCCGCTTTTAAGAGGGCGAAGTTTTGCATGTTGCGCGCGCCGATCTGCAGGATGTCGACATACTGTGCGACGAGCGGCACGGCGTCCGGAGCCATGACTTCGCTGATGATACGAAGTCCGGTTGCTTCTCTGGCTTCAGCCATGTACTCCAGACCTTTTTCGGCCAGGCCTTGAAAATCATACGGTGAGGTGCGCGGTTTGAAAGCGCCGCCGCGCAGGATTTGAGCGCCGCCTCGTTTTACGAGGCGCGCCGTGTCGAGCATCTGCCGTCGCGATTCGACGGCGCAGGGACCGGCGATGAATAATTTTTCACAACCGCCGAGCGTGAGTTCGCCCAGACGAATCAGTGTATCGTCTGATTTGCTTTCGCGTGAAGCCAGGGTATAGTGTGCCATAAGAAGACCTCCTTTTTTCCTGGGAGAAAGATAGCGCAATCAGAAATAACTGATTTGCATTGCATCGCGAATTTCGCGCATTGTTTCTTGTGCGATCAAGCGGGCTTTAGCAGTACCGGATTGCAAGATTTCATCAATCTGTCCTGGTTTGGCTGTGAAATGGGCGCGACGTTCACGCATTGGGGCAAGCAGATCTTCAAGAGAAGCGCATAAACGTTTCTTGCAGGCGACGCAGCCGATGCTGCCGTTCTTGCAGCGTTCGGCGAGGTCAGGCTGTTCAGTGGCGTTAAAGACGCTATGATAGGTGTTGACCGTGCAGACGGAAGGCGTTCCTTTATCGCTCGCACGTACGCGGGCCGGATCGGTAAGTGCGGCGTTGACTTTTTCGGCCACGACAGCACTCGGATCGCTAAGATAGATGCCATTGCCCAGACTTTTTCCCATTTTGGCTTTGCCGTCCAGGCCGACCAGGCGGGGACAGTCGCTAAGCAGTGCCTGCGGCTCGGGCAGCACGGGTTTATAGAGGTCGTTAAAGCGGCGGACGATTTTGCGCGTTAATTCCATGTGCGGCAATTGATCCTCGCCGACCGGAACAAGATCGGCTTTACAAAAGGTGATATCGGCGGTTTGGCTGATCGGATAGCCAAGAAAACCGTAGCTAAGATCAGCATAACCGTATTGCTGACTTTCTGCCTTGATGGTCGGATTGTGACGCAGCGTGTTGACGGTGACAAACATGCTGTAAAAAGCGGTTAGCTCGGCAATTTCAGGAATCATGGACTGGATGAAATAGGTTGTTTTTTCCGGATCAAGACCGGCGGCTATGTTATCGAGTGCGACCTGGCGGACGTCTGCGGCCAGGCGGTCGGTTCTTTCAAAATGAGTCGTCAACGCCTGAACATCGGCGACAAAAACAAAAGTGTCGTATTCATCCTGGAGACGGACCCGGTTTTGCAGACTACCGACGTAGTGACCGAGATGCAGTTTGCCGGTGGGACGGTCGCCGGTTAATATTCGTTTTCGTGTCGTCATAATGGAACCTCCTAAATATGGCCCTGTAGAAAATTGTTCATGAGCTGACTTCCGTTCGGCGTCAAGATCGATTCCGGATGAAACTGAAGACCTGCGATCGGTAAGGTACGGTGACGTAAAGCCATGATCAGTCCTTCCGGACTGCGGGCGGTAATCTCCAAACAGGCGGGCAGTGTCTCTTCCTCTACGATCAAGGAGTGATAGCGTCCGGCGGAAAACGGCGCGCTCAAGCCGTTAAAGAGCCCGCAGCCCTGATGCAGAATCTCGGACGTTTTGCCGTGTACCGGCTGCGGCGCACGGATAACTTGGCCGCCGAACGTTTCGCCGATCGCCTGGTGTCCGAGACAGATGCCAAGAATGGGGATACGACCGCTGAAAAAACGCAGAGCTTCCAGCGTAATACCGGATTCGGACGGCGTGCCGGGGCCGGGCGATATGACAAGCGCTTCAAGGTCGGCTTCGATCAGTCGCGTCAGCGGTTCGTCGTTGCGAATGACCAGAACGTCCTGGCCTAATTGGCAGAGCAATTGATATACGTTGTAGGTGAATGAATCATAATTATCCAATAAGCCGATCATCACTCGATCCCCTCCAGTGCCTTGATCATTGCCTGTGATTTATGCCGTACTTCCTGATATTCCATTTCCGGCAACGAGTCGGCGACGATACCGGCTCCGGCGCGCAAAATGATTTCGCCGCTTTCGATCGCCAGCGTGCGGATTGCGATGCAGGTGTCCATGTTGCCGCGAAAGTCAAGATAGCCGACGGCTCCGGCATAAACGCCGCGCTGATCGCCCTCCAGTTCATGGATGATTTCCATTACGCGCGCTTTAGGCGCGCCACTGACCGTACCCGCCGGAAAGCAGGCCTGCAGTGCATCGACTGCGCCGTAGTCGGGACGCATTTTGCCGGTGACTTCAGAGACGAGATGCATCACGTGGGAAAAATGTTCCACCTCCTTAAGACGGGTCACTTGAACGCTGCCGGGCAGGCTGACTTTGCCGATGTCGTTGCGACCCAAGTCGACCAGCATCGCATGTTCGGCCAATTCTTTCGGATCGTTTTTTAATTCGTTGCCCAATCGTTCGTCTTCGGCGGCGTTGGCGCCGCGCGGGCGGGTTCCGGCAATCGGGTGAGTGCTGACCACGCCGTCTTCCAGTTTTACGAGGCGTTCCGGTGAAGCGCCGAGTACCTGATGCTGACCGAAATTGAGATAGAACATGTAAGGAGAAGGGTTTACCCGGCGCAAGCGACGGTAAAGCTGAAACGGATGACAGTCGAGCGGACGCCGGCTTTCTTGCGAGAGTACGATTTGAAAGGCGTCGCCGGCGGCGATATATTCTTTGGCACGCAGGACTTTGGCGCAATAGTCGTCGCTGCTTGCCGTAAGGGGCGCTTGTACGGCGGAAGAAGGAGGCGTTTGCTCCTTTTTAGCCGGTAACGGCTCTTGCAGCGCGGCTGCCATCGCGTGTAAAGCGGCGCTGCCTTTTTGGTAGCTTTCCTTGAGATCGTCGGCCTTAGCATCAGCCAAGTATAAAAATGTTACCGAATGCTCCAAATGGTCGAAGACGGCCAGTTCCCGGCAAAACAACATGTCGGAAAGAACGAGGTCATCGGCGATTGACATGCCGCGTATCCGTTCCCAGGTCGCCGTTGCTTCGTAGGCGACATAACCGACCGCTCCGCCGGAAAACAGAGGCAGCTCGTCCAGATTAGCCAAAGAATGAGCGGCGAGAAATTCTTTCAGTACCTGTAAAGGCGGGCCTTGCTTAGCATTTGTTTGTTCGCGTTCATTGATGATTATGGTCGAGTCACGGTAGCCTGTCAGACGGGCGAAGGGGTGACGACCGAGAAAAGAGTAACGGCCAAAGTTTTTGCCGGGCGTCGCGCTTTCCAGCATAAAGCCGAGCTTGTCGCCGACTAATTTTTGATAGAGGGAAACCGGCGTTTCGGTGTCGACCGGCAGCGTCAGACTTAAGGGAACCAGACTATGTTCGGCGCTGCGCTCGCAGAAAGTGGCATACGCAGGTTGCAGCAGCATTAGAACGCCTCCTTTTGATCCAGCGCCTGACGAATTTCGCCTACCAGACGGGTCACGCCGCCTACTCCATGTTCCATGAGCTGTTGCATCAGTGCGCTGCCGACAATGACGGCGTCACTGTGCCTGGCTGCTTCCTGCGCCGCTGCGCCGCTGCCGATTCCGAAACCAATGGCCAGCGGTAAGTCTGTGTGGCAGCGTGCTTCGGTGATGATACCTGAAATCGGCTGGTAGTCGGTTTTTTGAACGCCGGTAACTCCGTTTACGGCAATGCAATAGATGAAACCGCTGGCAGCGCGGCAGATTCGCTGTGCCCGCTTCGGTCCTGTGGTCGTTGCCAGAAAGGAAATGATATCCAACTGGTTCTGTTGGCAAGGCTCGGCGAGCAGCTGCGCTTCTTCGTCCGGCATGTCAGGAATGATCAGGCCGTCAAGTCCGGCGGCGGAAAATTGTCCGGTAAACTCATCGATACCGTATTGCAGTACGGTGTTCAAATAGCACATGGTCAGGAGCGGCGCATCCGTTTCTTGGCGCAAGCTTTTTACCAAATCGAGCGATTTACGGGTGGTTGCGCCGTTGGCTAAAGCCAGGTTTCCGGCTGTTTGCAGGACGGGTCCGTCGGCCATCGGGTCGGAAAACGGCAGTCCGAGTTCGACGACATCAGCGCCGGCAGCCAAGGCGGCCAGAACGGCTTCTTTTGTCGTGGCATAATCAGGACACCCGGCAGTCAGATATATGATCAGGCTTTTACGACCTTGTTCACGGTTACGGATCAGCGTTGCTTCAATACGTGACATTTATTTTCCCTCCAATACCTGCTGCACCATTTGCACATCTTTGTCGCCGCGTCCCGAGAGACAGACTACGACGGCTTCATCGGCTGCGGCCTGGGGCATCAGTTTTTCTAAATATGCTAAAGCGTGCGAACTTTCCAGAGCGGGAATGATGCCTTCGAGCGCGGTCAAACGCTGGAACGCGGCTAGCGCCTCCTGATCGGTGACGGAGTGATAATCTGCGATGCCGTGATCCATGAAATGAGCGTGTTCCGGACCGACGCCGGGATAATCAAGACCGGCTGAAATAGAGTGGGCGGGTTTGATCTGGCCGTCATCATCCTGCAGCAGATAGCTGTAGGAACCGTGCAGGACGCCGGGGCGGCCGAGCGTCAGCGAGGCGGCGTGCTTGTCGGTGTCGAGGCCGCAACCGGCCGCTTCAATGCCCAACTTTTTGACCTCGGGATCCTGATGAAAGGGATAGAACATGCCCATCGCATTGCTGCCGCCGCCGATGCAGGCGACAACGTAGCGCAGTTTAGCGCCGCGCTCGGCGATCTGGCTTTTGGTTTCGCTGCCGATGACCGATTGAAAGTCCCGTACCATCATGGGATACGGATGCGGGCCAAGTACGGAACCGATAATATAATGCGTGTCTTCGACGTTGGCGACCCAGTCCCGTATCGCTTCGGTGGTGGCATCTTTCAGCGTGCCGCTGCCGCTCGAGACTTCGCAAACCTCGCTGCCCAAGAGTCGCATGCGGAAGACATTAAGCTCCTGGCGTTCCATGTCTTCTTTTCCCATATAGACTCGGCATTTTAACCCGAACAAGGCGGCGACCGTCGCAGTGGAGACGCCGTGCTGTCCGGCGCCGGTCTCGGCGATGATTCTTGTCTTGCCCATGCGCCTAGCTAAGAGGACCTGGCCCAAGGTGTTGTTGATCTTATGCGCGCCAGTATGCAACAGGTCTTCTCTTTTTAGATAAATCGGACCTTTGCCGTAGTGTTTAGTCAGTTTCTCTGCATAGTATAGACGTGTTGGGCGTCCGGCATATTCCTGCAGGTAATAGCGCAGTTCCTTTTGAAAGGCGGGATCAGCGCTGGCCTTACGGTATTCTTTTTCCAGTTCCAATAAAGCGGGCATTACGGTCTCCGGTACGAAACGGCCGCCGTAAGCGCCGAATTTTCCATTCTTATCAGGCATGGTAAGTCCTCCTCGTAGTATATTGATGGCCGGTTGCCATTTCATGGGCCGCCTGGCCCGGATCGGCGGCGGTGACAAGAGCTTCGCCGACCAGGATTCCGTTAACGCCGGAGTCGAAGAGCCGGGCGGCATCGGCGGCGTTTTTGATGCCGCTTTCACTGATGATAAAACCATCTGTGCGGCGATGTTCCAGAAGGCGGAAAGTCTGCTCGATATCGGTCTTGAATGTCGTCAAGTCACGGTTATTGATGCCGATCAGAGGGCAACCAAGTTCTTGCGTGCGGTTGAATTCCGCCAAACTGTGCACTTCGACCAGAGCGTCCATGCCCAGTTCATCGGCAAGTTTGCTTAAAGCGTCTATTTCTGCGTCGTTTAACAGATTGGCGATCAGCAGGATCGCATCGGCGCCTGCGACGCGCGCTTCGATGACCTGGTACGGATCCAAGATGAAGTCCTTGCGGAGCAGCGGCAGGCTGGTCTGTTGACGCATTAGCATCAGGTCGTCAAGCGAACCGGCAAAGTGTTCGTCGGTATGAATGGATAAGGCGCTTGCGCCGTTGGCTTGATAGAGTGCGGCCAGTTCAGGAACCGTATGCCGTTCTGTCAGTCTTCCTTTGGCAGGAGAATGGAGCTTGCATTCGGCGATTAAGAGCCACGCGGAATCTTTTAGTGTCTGGCGCAGTTTAAACGCTGCGGGGACTGCCTGACTTTCCAGTTTGGCAAAGGACAGTGTTTCTTTGCTGTTGGCGATAGTGCGGCGCTTTTTGGCTACGATCTTAGCTAACATGTTCTACCTCCTTAGCGGCCTGGCGTGCCGCGCGAATAAAGCGTTCTAATTTTAGACCGTCTTTGCGTCCTTCTGTTTCGACGCCTCCGGCGACATCGACGCCAAAAGGCTGCAAACTGCGAATGGCGTCTGCGACATTCGCTTCCGTTAATCCGCCTGCGGCTAAAATAGGACGCGCGCTGTTTCGGCAGCGCTCGACCGCTTGCGACCAGGTAAACGGAACGCCTGTGCCGCCGCTTTGTCCTTTGACCGCGGTGTCGAGCAAGATCCAATCGGCGTCAGCCGGCCAGGGCTGGTGCAGCGTTTGGCCATCGGGCGAAAGCGAAAAAACCTTGATATGAGGAAGACCCAATTGACGACGATAGTTCTCATTTTCTTGGCCATGCAACTGAACGATATCAAGTTGGCAGTAAGCGGCAATTTCCTGCACCTGCGCAACCGGGCAGTCGACGAATACGCCTACTTTAGTGCAGCCTGTCAATTGCGCGGTTATGTCGCGCGCGGCTTGCGGTGTTATTTGGCGACGACTCGGGGCGAAGATGAAACCGAGCCAATCTGCACCGCAGTCTTTTGCCAACTGCGCGTCCGTTAGTGTCGTGAGACCGCAGATTTTGATGATCATGAGGCGCACCCGCTGCGGCTAAAGGCCTGCAAGTCGCGAAGCTTGCTTAAGGCTGCGCCGCTGTCAATGCTTTGCTTCGCCAACTGAAGGCCTTCGGAGAAATCAAGTGCTTTACCGCTGACGATAAAACCGGCCGCTGCGTTCAGCAGCACGATATCGCGACATGGGCCTTCTTCCCCTTCGAGAATGCGAACCAGCAAGGCTGCGTTTTCGGCGGCGCTGCCGCCCTGATATTCGGCGGCATCAGGTGAGAAGCCGTAATCGAGCGGATCAATTTCATATTCCATGATCTGCCCTGCTTTTACCTCGACGATATAGCTTGGCGAGCGACTGGAGATTTCGTCCATGCCGTCGTGGCTGTGGATGACCAAGGCGTGTTCGACGCCGAGCGATAAAAGAACTTGGGCCAGTTTTACGGTAAGGCGGCGATCATAGACGCCGAGTAGTTGGCGCGGCGCTCCGGCCGGATTTGTTAGTGGGCCTAAGAGATTAAAGACGGTACGGGTACCCAGTTCGCGGCGCAATTTGGCGACATTGCCCATGGCCGGATGAAAGCGAGGCGCAAAGAGAAAGCCGATGCCGATGCTTTGAATCGCCTGGCTGACCTGTTCAGGCGGCAGATCGATCGCGACGTTTAGTGCGGCAAGTACGTCGGCGCTGCCGCACGGACTCGAGACGCCGCGGTTGCCGTGCTTGGCGACTCTGACGTTTCCGCCGGCCAGAACGAAAGCCGTCGTTGTCGAGACGTTGAACGTCGCTTTTTTATCGCCGCCGGTACCGCAAGTATCCACCAGATCGGTGCCGGAGTAGGGCAGGGTAGTGGCATGGCGGCGCATCGTTTCGGCGAAGCCGGTGATTTCTGCGGCCGTTTCTCCTTTAAGGCGCAAAGCGGCTAAAAAAGCGGCGACCTGCGTTTCTGCCGCCCGGCCGGTAATGATCATTTCCATGGCGTATTCCGCTTCGCGGCGCGACAAGTCTTCTCCGCCAAGTATTGTTTCCAGATAATCTCGCAACATCAAAACTCCTCCTTTTAGATAAAAAAAGACATTTCGCGCCCTTGCTAGGGGCGAAATGTCTTCGCGGTACCACCCTGGTTTGAAAGAATGCGCGTGGGGGAATAAAAAAAACATTCCTCCCGAAAAGGGGCGAAATGTTCGCGTTACCACCCTTGTTGAAAAGCGCTGCCTTTCATCTCTTCAGGTACGGGATAACAAATCCGATACCCTAGCCCTCTAACGGAGGCGACCGGCTCAGCCTACTGGCAAAATGCGTTTGGTGAGCAGCTCACGGGGCCATTCCTGAGGATCGTTAGGTCGGCCATTTCACCTCCGGTTACCCGGTCGCCGACTCGCTGGGCTAAAGAGAAGCCTAAGTACTCGTCCCGCTCAAAGCTATTGTGGTTCGTTATGCTGTTGGATGTAATGATAACGCCAAAAAAGAGATAAGTCAATGAAAAATGTAACATTTTTAAAAAAAAGATGGACGCATGTCAATTTTAGAGGCGCGGAGGCAAAAGAAAATAAAAGTTATGTATAGTAAATAAAGATAAGCGAAAGAACTCTTTTTTTCTTGTAGGCAGGATTTTGCCATGCCAATCCAGTAAAGAAAGGGAGGACAAGAAAAATCAATAGGAATGGAATGGCGCATGTATATATTTTTGGATATTGTAGAAGATTTTCAGTGTGAGATGTGCGGTCGATGCTGCCGTAATGATTGGCTGGTCACTGTCAATGAAGCCAGCTATCTTCGGAACGAACGCTTATTTGCAGAACGCGATGCGCAAAACGAATTTTCAGCGGCTTTTCAGAAAATCAGCGGCGAACGCTGTCCGGGCGAATATGCCTATATCGCTAAAAAAAAAACAGGCGGCTGTTGGTTTCTCGAAGCGGATAATCGCTGCAGTTTGCATCGACAGATAGGGCATCAGCATTTAGATAGTGTATGCCAAACCTTTCCCCGTTATCCGATCAGTTCGACGCGCGGCATGGAATTCACGCTGACATTTAACTGTCCGGCTGTGCAAAAGCGCCTGAACCGCGCGAAGCCGCTTTTGGTGCTGCGTTCGGAACATGCGCCGCTGCAAATTGCCGAAGACAGCATTGTTGCCTATGTGTATCCGGAACAAAAAGGGAAGAACGATCCGCTGCATTATTATTTTGAACTTGAGCAGCATTTCATTGATTTGCTGCAAGTGCGCGGCGTTGATTTGGATTGCCGCCTGTTGCGCATAAAAGAAAGCATCGCCCGACTCAGAAAGAACGGTACAAACAAAGCGATGGGCGAAATGATCCGTGAAACTATTTATGGTAACTATGAATGGCTGGATGAAAATGAAACGATGATGCCAGGCGAAATTCTCACGGCGGATATTTTGCAGGAACATTTTCTCGTGAACCTGGTATTTCAAAAAGTGTTTTATCTCTATGGTCTGGAAGAGGGATTGAAACTGCTGCTTCATTTTCGACAGGTGATGCAAAGAAGTGAAGAAGCTGTGCATCAAGCGGAGGCGAAACTCGAAGCGGTGCGCGCAGCCGTCATGGAACTGTCGTTCCAACACAGTCATAACCGGCAATTATTGCGACAGGAATAGCCGGGCGGAAAGGTTGTAAACGTATGATCTTCTATGTTCGAAAGACGTTGCAGAGCGATCTGACGCCGGAAACGGTAATGGGACTGTTAACGAATAATCTGACGGATTTTTCCTGGCAAAGGGCTGCCTTTTGGGAGGAACAGGGAGCGTTGTTTCACGGCCGTGTGCGCCAGAATCGATTTACGATAACGCGCAGCATAACCGGCAGTCAGACTTTTTCGCCGGTTATCGAGGGTCAGGTCCGGGCGACCGAATCCGGAACGCGGATTGATATTTTGCTGCGCCCGCAGTTTGCGGCAGTCGGCGTTGCCATTTTATTCGTCATCGTCATCGTTTACTCCATCCTGAAAGAATCGCCAAGCGGATTGGCGCAGTGGCTGATGCCGCTCAGCTTTGTTGCAATAATAGCCTGGGCGGGCATCGTATCTTTTAAGCGAGAAGTTCGTCGTGCCGAGCTGATGCTTCAAGATTTGTTTATCCGGAGAAAAGAGGAGGGCGACTTGTGATGAAGGCGGTGAACCTCAGCGAACTAAAGGGGATTGCAATCGGGCATGCGCAAGATCAGGCGGGAGGAACCGGCTGCACGGTGATTCTTTGCGAAAACGGCGCGACTGCCGGGGTCGATGTCAGAGGCGGTGCGCCGGGAACGCGGGAAACCGATCTTTTGGATCCTGTCAATTATGTGGAGCAGATACACGGCATCGTACTGGCTGGAGGCAGTGCGTTCGGGCTTGATGCCGCTGCTGGAGTCATGGCGTATCTCGAAGAGCGCGGATGCGGCTTTGATGTCGGTGTAGCCAAAGTTCCGATTGTTGCTGGAGCCGTACTGTTTGACTTGCATTGCGGCGATCCATATAAAAGACCGGATAAAGAGATGGGATACCAGGCCTGTCTGAATGCGACGCTGCCGCTGACAGAAGGTTCCGTTGGCGCGGGAACGGGAGCTACGGTCGGCAAGTTGCTGGGGATGGAATATGCGATGAAAGGCGGTTTCGGGAGCGCCTGCATCAAGCTGGGCGAGTTGATCGTCGGCGCGGTCGTGGCGGTCAATTGTTTGGGCGATGTTGTCGACCCAAGAAGCGGTGAAATCCTCTCCGGTGCGTTGCAGCGAGAGGAACGGCGATTTCTTAACTGCGAAGAATCCTTGTTGCGTGAGTACCAGAGCGGGCTTGATCCGTTCAAAGGCAATACCACGATCGGCTGCATTCTGTCGAATGCGAAAATGACAAAAGCGCAGGCGAACAAGATCGCAAGCATGGCTCATAACGGGTATGCACGTACGATCTATCCGGCGCATACGCAGTTTGACGGCGATACGATCTTTTCCCTTGCTACGGGGGAAGTAGAAGCAGATACGAATGTGCTCGGCGTGCTAGCGGCGCGGATGATGGCGGATGCTGTTGTAGCCGCTGTCAGAAAGGCGACTTCATTGCATGGCTTTCCGAGCAGAATGGAAATTTTCCCAAAAGAGGACTAAAGAAAAAACGGCGATCTCATTCGAGAAAGCCGTTTTTATTTTGTGCTTGCCAATAGACTGAGAAAACGTTCTACGATTTTGGGGTCAAAGTGCGTGCCGCTATTTTGTGCAATATGTGCCTTGGCTTTTTCGGCGGACCATGCTTTGCGGTAAGGGCGATCAGTGCAAAGCGCCTCCCAGACGTCAACGACTGCGAAGATGCGCGCTGCTAGCGGGATGTCTTCGCCGCGCAGGCCCTGCGGATAGCCTGAACCATCCCAGCGTTCGTGATGCGAATAAGGGATGGCCAGGGCCGGCTGCAAATATTCAATCGATTGCAGCCATTCGTAAGCATAGACGGGATGTTTCTTCATGATGAGCCATTCCTCGTCGTTGAGAGGGCCTTGCTTCAGTAAAATGGCATCAGGGATGCCCAGTTTGCCGATGTCATGCAGCAATGCGCCGCGCTTTAAATGGATCATCTCTTCTGCAGGATAATCAAGCGCGGCAGCCAGTTCAAGCGTCATCGTTGTTACTTGTTGGGAGTGGATGCCGGTGTCCTGGTCACGCAATTGGACGGCGAGCGCCCAGCCGAGCAGCGTACTGTCATAAGCCTCCGCCAAATCGTGATATGCTTTTTGCAGCGCTTGTGCTGCGAGGCGTTCTTGTGAAAGAAAACTTTCTTCTAGTTGGCGGTGGCGGCGGCGGTCGCGGGCTTCACGAATCTCCCGTTCAACCGCTGGCAGAAGGCGGGCTTTATTGCCTTTCATGATATAGTCATTTGCGCCGGATTTCATCGCTTGGACGGCATCGTCTTCGCCGATTGCGCCGGACAAGAGAATGAATGGCAGCGTATCATCATGTTCACGGACGATGCGCAAGGCATCCATACCGTCAAAGGAAGGCATGGAAAAATCAGAGATTACGATATCCCAGTCGCGCGTCAGGGCAGAGCGGAGCGAGGCTTCGTCATCCACCCAGCCGTAATCGACGGCATAGCCGCCCTGGCGCAAAGTGCGCAGCAGCAAAAGCATGTCGTCTTCAAGGTCTTCAATGATTAATATTTGATAGATTTCTTGCGTCATAGCGGCATCCTCCATGATGGCTGAAATTTGCTTAGAGGGAGGGCGGCGGTTCATTGAGAACAAGCCAGTACAATTTTAAATGTCCGACGGCATCGGCGAATTGAGTGAAGTCGACCGGTTTACGGATGAAGCTGTTGGCGCCCAATCCGTAACTGGCGATGAGATCCTGTTCTTCGCTCGAGGAAGTGAGCATGACGACCGGCAACAAACGGGTAAGCGGATTTTCGCGGATCTGGCGTAAAACTTCAAGCCCGTCAAGGCGCGGTAATTTGATGTCGAGCAGGATCAGCTGCGGTTTTTCAGCAGTGTCGCGACCGGCATACTCGCCGCGCCCGAAGAGATAGTCGAGGGCTTCGACGCCGTCACGGGCGACGATTACTTTGTTCAGGACATTGCTGCGCTTTAAGGCGCGTAGGGTGAGAAGCTCATCATCGGAATTGTCTTCTACCAATAAGATGACCTTTTCGCGCTGACTCATAGTAAAACCTCCTTACTTGGCGTGTTGGCGGACGGCAATGTGAAATAGAAACAGGCGCCTTTGCCGGGAGTGCCGGTGGCCCAAATGCGTCCGCCGTGAAGATGGATGATGCGCTGAACCGTGGCAAGCCCAATACCGGTACCGGGGAATTCTGATTCGCGGTGCAGACGCTGGAAAGCGCCGAATAGTTTTGCGGAGTAGGTCATATCAAAACCTGCGCCGTTGTCTTGTAAGCAGTAGGTATTTCGGCCCTGTGCATCCTGTCCGGTCTGGCGCAGTGAGATTTGCGCCGGATTTTGCGCCGCGGTAAATTTCCAAGCGTTGTTCATCAGATTTTCTAATACGATACGCAAGAGTCGTTCGTCGCCAAGTACGGTAAGACCCGGTTCGAGCATAAGGTCTACGGAGCGATCGGGATGCTGTTCACGCAGTTCCTGTCCGACTTCTTCGGCGAGCAAGGTCAGGTCAATAGTTACGGGATGAAGCTCGCAGCGGGTGATGCGTGACAGTTTAAGCATATCGTCAATCAAGGCGCCCATGCGCTGGCTGGCATTGCGCACTCGTTCCAGATAGGATTTCGCCTGCGCGTCAAGTTGTTGCGCGTAATCTTCCAGCAGGGCGAGACTGAAGCCGTCGATGCTGCGCAGCGGTGCGCGCAGATCGTGGGAAACCGAATAACTGAAGGCTTCCAACTCTCGGTTGGCGGATTCCAATTGTGCGGTTCGCTCCGATACGCGGCGTTCGAGATCTTCGTTGGCGCGTTGCAGCCGATCCTGTGCCAGCAGGCGATCCGTTACATCGCGCAAAGCGGCAATGATCAGCGTCTTAGGCGGTAAGAAGATGCGATTCAAGCTGATCTCAACGGTAAAAAGGCTGCCGTCTGCATGCAAATGATTCCAGAGAAAGCATTGCGCTTCGCCGTTCAAGGCAAGCTTAAGATACTCAGTAGCAGCTTCGGCGGAAGAGCGTCCGTCTATCTGCGTCGGCGGCGAAAAATCGAGCGGCGAGGCATGCAATAATTCTTCACGCGTACGACCGAATAAATGGAGCAATTTCTCGTTGCACTCGACAAAACGGTCGTTTTCGATAATTAAGAAAGCGTCATTGGCTCCTTCAAAGAGCGTTCGATATTTACGTTCGCTATTGCGCAGAGCCGTTTCTGCTTCGATGCGCTGTTCTTCCAGTTCATGACGCTGCAGCGCTAATGCCAGAAGGGAACTGACCGAAGCTGCCATAGCCTGATCATCGCTGCTGAAGACTTTTCCCGGTAATGCCGCCAAGTGAAGTGTGCCGATCAGCTGACTGCCCATGAGTAAAGGAAATTCCATATGAATCGGCGTGTCGTCCTTTTCCAGTGGTTGTGCAACGCCTTCTTGGTCATTGATTGCAAGCGGAAGGCCGGCCTGAAGTTTTTCCACCCAGGGATATTTTGCGGCCGGTTGGGAGAGGTTGTCTTGCCAATGAAGGGGAATGGGGCCGCTGGCTGCCAGCAGGCAAACCTGGGGCTTGTTGAGTGGAAAGGAAAAGAGCGCCGCTTCGGAGCAAGGAATGACGCTTGTTAGTTTATTGATGATTTCCAGGGAGATCGTAGAGAGCGGAGCGGCGGATAAAATGAGACTGGCAAGATGGTTTCCGGCCTCCAAACGCTGTGTGTATTGTTGCAGGCGCGTATCCGTCTCCTTGCGTCCGCTGATGTCGAAAATAATCCCGTCCAACCACAAGAGCGTCTGATTTTCATCGTAAATCTCCTGACCGTTTTCATGCATCCAATGGATGGAAGCATCGCGGGCTATGATGCGGTATTCAATGCTGTATGAGCGATGCGACCCGGAAACATCTGAAAGCGATGCCGCAACATAGGCTCGGTCATCGGGATGAATGATGCTTGAAAAGGAACGAACCTGGTTGTTGATAAAATCGCTGGCCGGGTAGCCGCTGATTTCTTCGACGGTATCGCTGATAAACTCCATTGTCCAATTTTCATCAGGCGAACAGCGATAGACGATGCCGGGAATGTTTGCGACAAGAGAGCGAAAACGCGCTTCGTTAATCTGCAATTCGCTTAAATGTTCCTGCAGGTTTCCGGCGATTTGATTGAAGGAAACGGCTAACGCGCCGAGCTCATCGCGCGTGGTAAGGCGGATGCTGCGGCTTAGGTCTCCGGCGGCCATCGTCTGTGCCGAAAGAGTCAGATGGCGAATGTCATTTACGATCGGGCGGGTAATCAACCAGATCGCGAAACCGAGAATGCAGAGAATCAAAGCTAGTTGCTGCGCTTTGCCGAGTGCGTTGGCGTAAACCTGCTGCTGCGCATAGTAGTTGGTGAAGACGATGACGATTTCACCGACCGGGACGTTGTTTTTATAAAGCAGGCGGTCATAACGGTGCAAATACTCATCGGCGGTGCTTGGCCCGCTTTTCACGCGGTAATAGCGTTCAATATTCCGATTGTCAATCAGTTGCACCATGACGATCTCAGGGTTTTGAAAGAGAGAGTCGCCGCTGGCCTCAATATCCACATTGTTGTATTGCCATAACGCATTGGCTGTGGATAATTCAGTAACGTTAAGAATTTGCGCAAATGATTCCTGTTGGCGATGGCTTGTATAGTTCAGCTCCTCGTGCAGCGAAACCAAGGACAAGGTAAAAAACATCGCGATCATTAAAACCAGCAGATGCGTAGAAAAATAGACGGTGAGTCGTCTGAAGCGAAAGGGCATGGACGACACTCCTTTCCACAAGGTGATTGAAAAGAAAAGCGGTCTATTGAGGCTTGTCGATGACCAGCGCGCGACGGAACTGATCGACGACTTCATCCGAAGTCTGCGGGCTGGCGGCTAGATACATGACTAAGTCTAAATCTTTAAGGTAATAGACTTCGCGCAACTCGGACATGGAATGTCCGTGCTTTTGCAGGATATAATCGGCGTAGACGTTATCGGCGATCCAAAGATCATAGCGTCCGCTGAAGAATTTTTCTAGGCTCACTTCGACAGTCGAAGAAGTTTCGAGGTGGCGGCCTTCTTCAAAACCATTGCGCAGCAAGTATTCGCCGTCAAAATAGTTCTTTATGATCCCGGTCCGATAATTTTTCGCGTCGTTGAGACTTGTGATGTTTATATCCTTGCGGCTGGCAAGGCAATAGAGATAGGTACGTGTCGGTGTTATCGGATGGATCCATTTAAATTTGTTGCGTCGCTCCTCGGTAAAGACCAAGGGGTAAATCAAAACGTTGGCTTCCGTTTGCGCCTGCTCGTAGGTACGACTCCAAGGCTGGGATTTGATAGGGAGTTGGACGTTTAAATGTTGCAGGGCGCGGCGAACTTGGGCGGTTGACAAACCGCTGCTTTCGCCCGATTCGTTGGTGTAACTGTAAGGAGGATATTCCTCGGTCACGATCACGACGCTGTTTAACGCGGCGAGGGCGGTCGGTGAGGGCGGGGGAATGCTTGGCTCGGTGGATTTTCTTTCGAGCTGTGAAGGCGAGTTTTCAACAGGCGGTTTACTGCAGCCTCCGGCAAGAAGTAAAACACAGAGGGCGCCGAGAAGCAGCATGCCGAAAGAACGCTTGCTCATAGTTTCTTCCTCCGCGAATTTTTTTGAAAAATGAAAATTATTCTTAGCTTTATGGTATCATATTTGTCGGCTAAGCGGTATAAAATTTGACAAAGGCGTTTTCAGACCGGTTGCGCGGCACTCCTAATACAAATGGGAAGGGAGAAAAAGAAATCGTGCAGCTTTCCGCTACAAATAAAGGCCGCTTTTTCTCTCTTTGGCGGCAGGAACGCATCTCTTTATTGGGGAACATATAATAAAAACCACAGTCCCCATTTGCATGAGAACTGTGGTAAAGGAAAAGAAAACTTAGTCGATTTTTTTGTAAGCCTTGGCGGCTGCCTTGCAGATCGGACAATTATCAGGTGCCGAACCTTCGGCAATGTGTCCGCAGACTGTGCAGAGGTAGTAGTCGAAAGAAGCTTTTTCGCCCAACGTGGACAATGCTTTTTGATATAATTCGGCATGTACTTTCTCTGCGTCATTGGCTAACGTAAAGGAACGCAAGGCTTCTTTGTTTCCTTCGGCTTCTGCTTGGCTGATAAAATCGGGATACATGCTGGTAAATTCATAAGTCTCGCCGTCGATTGCGGCTTGCAGGTTCTCTGAAGTCGATTTGATTTTACCCATGGCTTTAAAATGACTGAGTGCGTGAAGCGTCTCTGCTTCGGCAGCGGCGCGGAATAGTTTGGCGGCCTGTGCATGGCCTTCTGCATCGGCTTGTTGAGCAAATGCCAGATATTTGCGATTGGCCTGTGATTCTCCGGCGAACGCCGCGGCTAAGTTATCCATTGTTTTCATTTGAATACCTCCTGCGATATATTATCTATTAATTATTATTATCCATTAGCGAGTTATTGTCAAGGGGAAAAAGAAATTTTGTTAGGAGAATAACGATGCGGTTTGAAAAAGAGATAATAATACGACACGACAGAGGCATTCATACACGCGTGGCGGCGATGGTCGTGCAAAAATATCATGAGGTTCAGCAGCGTTACGGTGCCGAACTGACGTTTTGCTGTAAGGGAAGAGATCCTTTTTTACCCAATAGCCTAATGCTGCTGGTCGCACTAAAAATAGCCGGCGGCGAATGCCTTACGATAGAAGGACGAGGCGAGTTGGCGAAAGAAGCGGTCACGGAGATGGCTGCGTTTCTGGAAAGTGACTTTCAGCTCGCGGACGAAAGCAGCATCAATGAAATGGACAGGTTGCTGCAAGACAATGCATTCACGGCGGAGCAGATTTTCAACAGCATGGCGAACGGTCTGATTGTAACGGATGAAGCCGACGTGATAACGGTCTTTAATCCGGCGGCGGAAAAATTTCTCGACGTTACGGCTCAAGAAGCTGTCGGGCGCAAGGTGCATGAAATATTGCCTAATTCACGTCTTAACATCATAAACTCCTGCGGCGAAGCGGAAATCGGTTGTCGGATGGAAATTGGAAAATCGGTTACGATCACCAATCGGACGCCGATTCTAATTGATGGAAAAGTTAAGGGTGCAATGGCTATCTTTGAGGATATATCCGCGTTAGAGTCTGTTTCGTGGGAACTGCAGGAGATTAAAGAATTGAAAGAAAGACTGCAGCTGATCTTGGAATCCGTGCATGACGGAATCTGCGTCTTAAACAAAGAAGGGATCATCACTTACGTGAATATGGCCTACCAACAAGTCATGCAGCAGTCGGGGAAAGAAATTTTAGGCCGCGCGGTGACAGAACTGTCGCCGGAGGGAGCCAGATGCCGGGTGCTTGCGACAGGCAAACCGGTTCTCGGGCACATCAGTCGCAAGGCGAATGGGCTGACGCTGGTTGCCGACGTGAATCCAATCATGGTTGATGGCGAGATGACCGGTGTGGTGTCGGTCGTCAGGGATATAAGCGAAGTGGAACGATTAATGGAAAAGTACCACACGGCATCGGCGCGCGTTGATTACTTGGAACAGGAATTGCGACGCACGCGCCAGTCGGGCAAAGGGTTTGAAAAGTTTGTCGGCCGCTGCGGCAAAGTGAGTGATTTACTGGCTATTGCGGCAAAGGCGGCGGCGGGAAATGCTACCGTGCTGATCAGCGGGGAAAGCGGCACAGGTAAGGAATTGGTCGCGGAGGGGATTCATTATGCCAGCAACCGGGCGCAGGGCCCTTTTGTAAGAGTCAATTGCGGCGCGATACCCGGTGCGCTGCTGGAAAGTGAATTGTTTGGACATGAAAAAGGTGCATTCACCGGTGCGGTGCGCCGAAAGATGGGGAAATTTGAACTGGCCGATCAGGGAACGATTTTTCTTGATGAAATAGGCGAATTGGAAAAGAACCTGCAGGTCAAATTGCTGCGCGTCCTGCAAAAAAAAGAGTTCGAACGCTTGGGCGGTGAAGTCACCTTAAAAGGGAATATCCGGATCATTGCCGCGACGAATCGTAATTTGGAAGAAATGGTGGCGCGCGGCGAATTCCGGGAGGACCTTTACTACCGTCTGAACGTTATCCCAATCCTTTTGCCGCCGCTGCGTGAGCGCCAGGAGGATATTCCGCTTTTAGTGGAGCACTTTCTTTTTAAGATGGCCGAAGAAACGGGGCAGGCGGTAAAACGGATTGGCCGCGATGCAATGGCTGATTTTCTGCGCTATCCATGGCCGGGGAATGTGCGTGAGTTGGAAAATGTTTTGGAACGGATCATCACGCTGCATGATGCGGCGCTTATAGTAAGAAGCCATCTGCCTTCCTATCTGGCGAGTGCGGAGGGACAGGAGGCGAAAATAGAAAATAACCAAGAGGACGATGTCGTTTTGCGCTGGGAGGAATATGAACGTCAAATTATTCGCAAAGCGCTAAATCAAGGCGGCAGTTTCAATGCGGCTGGAAAAATATTAGGCCTTACGCATAAGACGGTCGCGGCGAAAGCAAGAAAGTATGGCTTGGAGAAAAAATATGATTGAGACAAAAGTTTCAACTTGATATTTTTTACCAACAAAACAACGAAAGGGTTGATATTTTTTACCAAAGAGACTTTCGTAAAGCGCAAGAAACGTGCTTTGTGCAGTTGGCATAGAAATTGCTTTATTGATGATATGAAATGCCGAAACAGAGTGGCAGGTAAAAAAAGAGGAGAGTGGCGAAATGAAAAAGATCATCAATGTGCCTGAGCAAGTTGTCGAAGAAATGTTGCAAGGGGCCGTCGCAGCCCATCCACAGTATGTGAAGCGGGTCGAAGGCTTTGATGTGTTGGTTCGTGCCAATTCACCCGTAAAAGGAAAAGTCGGTTTGGTAAGCGGCGGCGGCAGCGGACATGAACCTTCTCATGCCGGGTTTGTCGGCAAAGGGATGCTCGACGGTGCAGTTGCAGGAGCCGTATTTACATCCCCGACGCCTGACCAGGTCTATGAGGCGGTAAAGGCGGTTGATGGAGGCAAAGGCGTACTGCTGGTTGTGAAAAACTATACCGGTGACTGCATGAATTTTGAAATGGCCGGCGAACTGGCTGACGCCGATGGCATAAAAGTGGATAAAGTCATCGTTAATGATGACGTTGCCGTAGAGGGCAGTACTTGGACCGTCGGACGCCGCGGCATTGCCGGAACGGTATTTGTGCATAAGATTGCCGGGGCGAAGGCTGAAACCGGTGCGGATTTGCCGGAAGTGAAACGTGTGGCGGAAAAAGTAATTGCCAATGTCCGTTCCATGGGAATGGCACTGGCGCCTTGTACGGTTCCCGCTGCAGGCAAACCTAGTTTTGAGCTGGCGGAAAATGAAATTGAAATCGGCATGGGGATTCACGGCGAACCGGGCACACATCGCGAAACATTGCGCAGCGCCGATGAAATTACCAGCCACATGCTGGGTAAAATATTGGCGGATCTGCCGTATAAAAAAGGCGACGAAGTGGCTGTCATGGTCAATGGATTAGGTGCGACGCCGTTGATGGAACTGTATGTGGTGAACAACAAGGTTGCGAAGATGCTAAGCGAAGCGGGCATTAAAACGGTCAAAACCTACGTCGGCAATTACATGACGTCCTTGGAGATGGCAGGTTTTTCAATCACGCTCCTGAAAGTGGACGCTGAATTGAAAGAGCTGCTCCTGGCTCCGGCTGATACCCCGGCTTTCGTTCAGTTTTAATATCGCTTTCGGTTGCGGCAGGCGTTCGCTCGTCTGTCGCTGCCGAAACAGGTAAACCGATGGGAGGACAAGAGAATGAGCGCAACTGCGTATGAATTATTAAAGGCTGTTGGAGACGTCATTATTGCGAATAAAGAATTCTTGACGGATCTGGATGGGAAAATTGGCGATGGCGATCATGGCATCAACATGGCGCGCGGTTTTGAGGCGGTAGCTGCAAAAACGGCTGCGCTGGGCGAAGATAAGGACATCGCAACGATTTTGAAGACGGTCGGCATGACGTTGGTGACCAGCGTCGGAGGAGCAGCTGGACCGTTATATGGAACCGCTTTTCTGCGCGCGGCGGGACCGGGGCAGGGAAAGCATGAGTTGGATGGAGCAAGCGTTGCGCTTATGTTATCTGCCGCCATTGGCGGGATTAAGGAACGCGGCAAAGCGACCCGTGGCGAAAAAACAATGCTCGACGCATTGGAACCCGCTTATGATGCCTACCAAGCGGCGCAAGAGGCGGGGAAGTCAATTGCAGACAGCTTGGCAAAAGCATGCCAAGCGGCCAGTGAAGGGGTCGAATACACGAAGACAATCATTGCAACCAAGGGCAGAGCCAGTTATCTTGGCGAACGCAGTCTTGGACATCAGGATCCCGGTGCGACATCGTCCTATCTGATGTTAAAAGCGGTTGTGGACTGTTTGCAGCGTGATAAGTGATGGGAGGATAAATGTATGGTTGGAATCGTAGTTGTATCGCATAGCCGCAAGATTGCGGAAGGGATTGTAGAAATGGCAAGGCAGATGTCCCGTCCGGAGCAGGCATTGATTGCCGCTGGAGGCATGGAGGACGGCGGCATCGGCACAGATGCGATGCGCGTTCAGGCTGCTGTTTCGCAGGCTGATAGCGGCGATGGCGTTGTTATTATGGTCGATTTAGGCAGTGCTGTGCTCAGCGCGGAAACAGCACTGGAGTTTTTGCCGGAAGAACTGCAAAAACGCGTGCGTATCGCCGACGCCCCGGTTTTAGAAGGCTCCATTGCAGCGACAGTGGAGGCATCGCTTGGCAGCGATCTGTCAAAAGTTGTCCAAACGGCTGAAGATGCCAGAAACCTTAAGAAGTGTTAGGAGAGGGTGTGACGGCGATGAGTGAAATTAATGTCATCATTACGAATCCGACAGGACTTCATGCTCGTCCTGCGGCGATGTTCGTGCAAAAAGCGGCTTCGTTTAAAAGTAAAGTGCGCGTGCGCGGCAATGGAAAAGAAGCGGATGCGAAAAGTATTCTGGCAATCATGGGCATGGGTTTGGCGAAAGACAGCGAAATTACGCTGGTGGCCGAAGGCGAAGATCATGAAGAATGCCTGACGGCGCTTAAGAATCTGATTGAAACGAATTTTGGCGAAGCCTGAATAGAAAAATGGTTGTGGAAAACTCAAATTGGTTTTCCACAACCGTTTTTTTTGAGGAGAGAGAAATCGCGCTGCTTAGGTGCGCATTGCCATGCGGCGGAATGTGTGGCGACGCCCGCGGATCGCAATCGAATACGCTTGAATGTTTTCCGGCAGAGCGACGCCGAAATAGCCGGCGTCTCCTAAATGATGAATGTCAACGCCGGATTTTTTTGCGTCCAGCGCTAAATGACGTATCGTAGCCAGGTCTGCGCCTTCTTGCGAAGTTCCGATTGCGCTGATGGCCAGCTTGCCCTGGCGGTGGGCCAGGTTTGTCCATTGCCAAACCTGCTCGAGTGTGACGCCGGGGACGGTGCCGGGTGCGGGTAAAAGTAAAATATCTGCTCCTGCTGCGAGGAACGCATTCGCGACGCTATCCGTCATGACCGGTTCGCCAACACCAGAGCCGTGCATTTTGCCCGCTGCAACGACGCGGAGATCGCCGAGCTCCGCTTTGATCTCGGAAAGCGTTTTACAAATCGTGTCATTGTCGACGCCGCTATGAGGGTTGCCGGTAAGCACGATGAAAGATGCGCCCTGGTCAAAGGCAAGACGCGCAGTCTCCCTATTAGCGCGGCGGCTGGGAGGGAAGCCGGGATGATCGTCAGGTACAGGCTCTAAATTGACGCCGATACACCGACCAGTGCGCCGCTTAAGTTCTTCGAGCGGTGAAACGGAATCGATGCCGGCGATGTAAGGCTGATAAACATCGTAAATATTTAGCAATAAGAGATCTGCGCCCATTGCCGCTGCCAACTCGCCGTTACTGATGTCGCCGAGCAGCGGCGGTGCAGTGACGACTGTCTCGCATAAAAGAGTGCGTCCTTCGCTGTTGCGGATGCTGTCGAGAAGAGCGCGGCCGCATAATGACGCCAATTCGGGCGGTTTAAGATCTAAGATTCTGGTTGTTGTCATCTAAGCACCTCCGAATTTTACTGGCAGCTGCCGCATCTAACAAGACAATGACGTCTTGATGGAGTTGCAGGATGGATGCCGGAACCTCGGGCGTGATTCCGCCGTATAGTGTGTTGTAGATCGCATCCGCTTTGTTCTCTCCGCTGGCTAAAAGCAAAACTTTCTTGGCGTGCATGATGGTCTTCATGCCCATGCTGATTGCAAAACGAGGGACTTCTTCGATGGCAGCGAAAAAACGAGCGTTGGCTTCAATCGTTTCTTCGTCAAGTTTTACCTTGTGCGTTGTCGCCTCGAATTTTATATCCGGTTCATTGAAGCCGATGTGGGCATTGGTGCCGATGCCTAAAACTTGAATGTCAATGCCGCCGCTTTGCCAGATTAAGCGGTCATAGTCGAGACATTCTTTCTCGATATCGGCCGGTCGACCGCACGGAATATGAATGTTTTTTTGCGGCAGATTGATATGAGAGAAAAAGTGCTGGTGCATATAGTAGTGATAGCTGTTGGCATCATCAGGCGCAAGTCCCAGGTATTCATCGAGGTTGAAACTGGTAGCTTCGGAAAAATCGAGACCGACTTCTTTGTGCAGTCGAACCAACTCCTGATACATCTGTAGCGGCGTACTGCCGGTGGCAAGGCCAAGTACGCTGTTTGGTTTTAAATAAAGTTGCCCGGCCATGATGCGGGCGGCGCGTGAACTTAAATCGGCATAATCGTCGGCAATAAGAATGCGCATAGCGTTAAATCAACTCCTATATACAGATTTTCCTGCTACAAAAGTAGCTTGAATGGTGAAATCGGATGAAAAAATCGTGATGTCGGCATCTTTGCCAATTTCCAGGCTTCCTTTACTGCCAGCGACGCCGATGCGGCGCGCCGGCGTTAGCGATACGGTGCGAATTAACTCAGGCAAACTGAGTTGCGTGTTTTTTTCCAAGAGGCGAGCGGCCGAGCGCAATGTCGTGACGCTTCCGGCGATGACGCCGCTGGCCAAACGTGCTTCACCGTCGCTTACGATGACATCCTGACCGCCTAGGTCATAATGCCCATTTGCCAGGAGACAGGCGCGCATGGCATCGCTGATGAGGATCACATGATCAGGGCCTTTGAGCTTTAGAAGCATGCGTTGCAGACAGGGGTGGACGTGCACGTCGTCGACAATCAGCTCACAAGTGACGGCAGGCGTATCGAGCGCGGCTCCGATGATGCCGGGCTGTCTGTGGTTGAGAGGCGGCATGGCGTTGAAGGTATGCGTGACATGCTCGGCTCCCGCAGCAAAGGCGGCAAGCGCTTGCTCATAGTTGGCGTTGCTGTGTCCGATGGATACAGTGATTTGCGCGGCGCGGCAACGTTGAATGAAGTCGTGCTTGTCTGCGCCTTCCGGTGCCAGAGTCACGATGCGGATGACGTCGAGGTAATCTTCGATATCAAAAAAGTCTGGCGTCTTGATGAAAGCGGAATCTTGTGCGCCTTTGTACTGTGGACTAAGGTAAGGTCCTTCCAGGTGAGCGCCTAAAATAACGGCGCCATTCCCTTTTGCCTTTTTCGCGGCGCGGATGCGCTGCAAGGCGCTTTGAATGCGCGGCAAATGCATTGTCATAGTGGTTGGCAAGAAAGAAGTGACGCCGACTTGCGGCAGCAGCGCTGCGATTTTTCCTAGCGCTGTCGGGTCTTCGTCCATCGTGTCGTAGCCGCCGCAACCGTGGATGTGAATATCGATGAATCCCGGCGAAACATAATGACCTGCGGCGTCAATGATCTCGAAGTCTTCGCCGGGTTTAAACGCGTCGGCAGCGACGATTTCTCCGATTTGTTCGTCAAAGACCAATACCTTGTTCTCGAGAACTTGGCTGGCGGTGATGATGCGTCCGTTAATGATTGCTTTCATGTGTTTCGCTCCTTATGGCTCGTTTCAGATGACCGTTGTGTCTGCATAACGCTGTTTCAGCTTCGCTTAAAGAAAGCTGACATTTGAGCATGAGAATGGCGAGTTTTGCTTGTCCGTTGCTGCGCGTGAGCGCGGCTTCGGCTGCGTGACTGCTGCAGGCGCAAATCTGGCAAATGATGTCGAGGACGCGCTTCTTCAGTTTCTGATTTAACGGGCGTACGTCCACCATCAGGTTGTCATACACTTTTCCTGCCTTTATCATTGTGCAGGAAGACAACATATTTAAGACCATCTTTTGCGCGCTTCCTGCCTTCAGACGCGTCGAACCGGCGATGATTTCAGGGCCGACGTCGACAGTGATGCAGTGCTTGGCGCTGCGCTCCAATTCGCTGCCCTCTTGGCAGCAAAGGCCGAGCGTCATCGCATTTTGTTCGTTTGCATACTCAATCGCCGACAATGCATAAGGCGTGGCGCCGCTGGCGCTGATTGCGAGCAGCAGGTCGGCCTGGGAAAAGTTAAAAGATGCCAGATCGCTGCGCGCCAGCGTAAAATCGTCCTCTGTTTCTTCACGCCAACCGCTCAGTGCGGTCAAGCCGCCGGAAATGACGGGAATGAAGATGCCGTCATCAATGCCGAAGGTTGGCGGGCATTCCGAGGCATCCGCGAAGGCTGCTTTTCCGCTGCTGCCGCTGCCAAGATAAAAAATCCGTCCGCCGCGCTGCAGGCAGGCAAGAAAGTGTTCTACAGTGAGATTAATCGCCGGAAGAGCTTTTTCCACCGCGGCTGCGACCTGATGATCTGCTTGATTGAAAGCCGCCGTCAATGCCGGCAGCGGTAGTTCGTCTAAAGGAAGAATACTCAAAGGGATACCTCCTATTTGCGCAAGGTGATTTCAAATTTGTAACGGTCACTGCGGTAAATGGCCTTCGTCACTTCCATTGGCGTGCCATCTGCGAGATAAGTCTGGCGGGAAAATAAAAGAGCCAGTGAATTTACTGCGACGCCGAGAAGGCTGCTTTCGTATTCATTAAGCAAAACGGGTTCGATGCTCTGCGAGGCATGATCCATTTCCAAAGAAAAATTGCGCGCCAAGACCTGATAGAGCGAATGATCGGTTAGCAGCTCTTGGCTCAAATCATTGCAGAGGTGGCAGGGAAGGTAGGCTGTTTCCAGTGCGTAGGGTTCGCCGCTAATACAGCGCAGCCGTGTGATGGAAAAAACAGGCTGACCTTTTCGTAGCGCTAAAGCCTGTTGGATTTTTTTTGTCGGCAGCGTGCGTTCAAAAGACAATATCTTTGTATTTACGGCAAGACCACGACGCTGCATTTCCTCGGTAAAACCGAGCAGGCAGGAAAGCTGATGCCTTTCTTTGGGTTTCAGGACGAAAGTACCGCGGCCCCGTTCGCGATAAACGAGCCCGTCATTGACAAGACTCAGGATTGCCTTGTTTACCGTCATGCGGCTAATGCCGTGAAATTCGCAGAGCTCTCGTTCCGTCGGAATCGGATCATCCGGCTGTAAAACGTCATTTTCAATCAGTTCGGCGAGGATTATTTTTAACTGATGATGGAGTGGGAGAGGGGAATGCTTATTGACTTTTTTCATGCGTCACCTCAAAGAAAACAAATTTGTAAAATGCTATATTGTATATACATTATAGCATGAAGATAGCACAGTAAAAGAACTATGGCAAGCAAAAACGACAAGAAAGATTGCGTTAAATGGATAGATATAGAAAATATATTGTTATATAATAAATGCTGTGTATGTGATTTGAAGGAGAAAGGAGACTGGAAGTGACAATGCGTGTCGTTGCAGGCGTCGATGTAGGATCTACGACAATAAAAGTAACGGTGTATGATGGTAGGGCGATGGAACATCGCATGGTCTTGGCTGGTTGGAATCCGCGTGAAGAAGCGAAGGCCTTGCTGACGAAAGTGGTAAAAGAGTGGCAGATTGCTATTGATGATCTGGCTGCAATTGTGGGGACCGGTTATGGCCGTGCGAATCTGCCGTTTGCGGCACGTCCACTGACCGAAATCACCTGCCATGCGCGAGGCGCGGAGTATTTGTCGCCGGGGGTGCGTACGGTCATTGACATTGGCGGTCAGGATGCGAAGGCAATTCGCCTCGCAGCCGGCAGAGTGGAAGAGTTTGTCATGAATGATAAATGCGCCGCCGGAACGGGCCGCTTTGTACAGGTGATGGCGAATGCACTTGGCTTTGACGTGGCAAGCGTGGCGCAGTTGGCGTTGAAGCCGGGTGAAGAAGCCTGTTCGATCAGTGCAATGTGTACGGTGTTTGCCGAATCGGAAGCAGTCGGACTCTTGCATCGCGGGCATTCGCCAAGAGCCATCATGGCTGGAATTTATGCGGCGATTGCCAGCCGGGTCATTGGCATGGCAGATAAGATAGCGCCCTGCGGCCCAGTTGTTTTTACCGGCGGCGTTGCCCGCAACGAAGCGTTGGGGCGTGCATTATCCGAACGCCTTGGGTTGGAATTGGTCGTGCCCTCGAAAGCCCTCTACGCCGGGTCTATCGGCGCGGCCTTGTATGCCTGGGAACAGGGAGAAACAAAAGAGGCTAACGACTAAAAGCCAAAAGCTAATAGCCATTAGCCGAGCGCCACGATAAAAAGGAGGAATTTAATATGTCGGATCCGGTAACTATGTTAAAAGCTGCGAAGGCAGAAGGAAAAAAAGTCGTTGGGTTTTATTGCGTTTATGCACCGCAGGAGTTGGTCCTGGCTGCGGATGCATTAGGGTTTGCTTTATGCGCGACAAAAGAAGAGCCGATTGCAGACGGGGAAAAAGCGCTGCCGCGTAATTTTTGCCCACTCATAAAATCGTCATACGGCTTTGCCGCCACCGATAAATGCCCCTACTTTTTATATTCTGACCTGATTGTCGGAGAGACGACCTGTGATGGCAAGAAAAAAATGTTTGAATTGATGAAGGACTTCAAGGACGTTCATGTGATGAAGCTGCCGCAAAGTAATCTGCAGGAGAATGATCATCAATATTGGCTCTCGGAAGTCAAGTTGTTGAAAGAAGTCTTGGAAGAAAAACTGGGCGTCAGCATTACGGAAGAAAAAATGCGTAATGCGATCAGAGTTCTTAATGAAGAACGGAAAATGATGCAGGAACTATCGTCACTGATGCAAGCAGATCCGGTCCCAATGTCGGGTATGGATATGTTAAAGTTGATGTGGGGACGAAATTTTGTCTTTGACCGCTCTGACTTTGCCCAACAATTGAACGGAATCATTGCTGACTTAAAGGAAAGTGTTGCAGCGGGAGAAGGTGCTTTTCCTAAAGGCGCGAAGCGGATTCTGGTCACCGGCGTTCCGACCGGGGTCGGCGCGGAAAAAGTTTTGAAAATCATTGAAGAATGCGGCGCAGCCGTCGTTTATATTGAAAATTGTTCGGGGATGAAACAGTTTGTCACGCTGGTCGATGAAAATCGGCCGCCGCTCGAAGCGATTGCGGATAAATATCTCGGCATTCCCTGTTCCTGCATGAGCCCGAATCCGAAGCGGATGGAAATGATCAGCAACTTGGTCAATGAGTATAAGATTGACGGCGTGGTTGACGTTATCTGGCAAGGCTGTCATACGTACAACGTAGAAAGCCGAATCTTGGGGAAACATTTGAAAGAAGAGAATGCGACGCCATTTCTGGCGGTGGAAACAGATTATTCGCAAAGCGATGTGGAACAAATCAGAACCAGAGTCCAGGCTTTCTTGGAAATGATGGATTAGCTCTCGCTAAAAAGCAGTCGGCAGACGCCGGCTGCTTTTTAATTTTGAAAGAAATATAAAATATGAATATAAATGATGGAATTATGGTGAAAGTTCGATATGTATTGAACGAAAGTGTATACAAGACGTCTGACGTGTGGTAAAATAGCCGACGGTGCAAAAAACACGACGATTTTACTCACAAGGAGCGGGTGGAGATGTTAGAAAAATGGTTTCATTTGACGGAGCGGAGCAGTGATGCGCCGACAGAAGTGTTGGCCGGTGTTACGACCTTCCTGACGATGCTTTATATTGTAGTGGTCAATCCGGCGATTCTGGGTGCCGCCGGAATGAATTTTGACGGTGTATTTATGGCTACGGTTATTAGCAGTGTGTTGGCGACTTTGATTATGGGGATATTTGCTAATTATCCGATCGTTATCGCACCGGGAATGGGGATGAACGCCTATTTTGCTTACAGCGTGGTGCTAGGCGGCGGACACTCCTGGCAGGCAGCGCTCGGCGCCGTTTTCATTTCCGGAATTTGTTTTGTCCTCCTGTCGCTGACGCGCTTTCGCTATATGTTGATCGATGCGATTCCGGCAAGTTTAAAACACGCGATTACAGCGGGAATCGGACTATTCATTTCATTTATCGGTTTGCAGAATGCGAAAATCATTGTGGCTTCACCGGCGACACTGGTTACGCTTGGGCGGCTTTCGGAACCGATGCCGATGATCGCCGTATTAGGACTGGCAGTCTCCCTGATCCTGATGATTTACAGGGTAAAAGGCTTTCTCTTCTTTGGCATACTGGCAACTGCTATTTTAGCCTATTGCCAAGGGTTGCTTGTCTTGCCTGAAAACTGGCTGGTTTTGCCGAGCGGTTTGGCGAGTACGGCATGGCAAATGGATGTGTCCGGCGTTTGGAATCAAGGGTTATATGCGGTGGTCTTCACATTTCTTTTGGTTACGTTATTCGATACGACTGGCACGATGCTTGGCGTTGCGGAGCAGGCCGGTTTGCTCAACGAGGGGAAGTTTCCTCGCGTACGTGGAGCATTGATGGCAGACGCCCTGGGCACGGCAGCAGGTGCAGCGCTTGGCACAAGTCCGACCTCGGCTTATATTGAGTCGGCGGCCGGCGTTGCAGCTGGCGGGCGAACCGGTTTAAGTGCGGTAACGACGGCAGTCTTGCTCTTGAGCACTTTGTTTTTTTCGCCGGTCGCGAAGATGTTGGCAGGTGTTCCGGCCGTGACTGCGCCGGCGATTATCCTTGTCGGATTTTTTATGATGGATGGTCTTAAAAACATCGAATGGAAAGATACGGAGGAAGCGTTTCCGGCGTTTTTGATCCTAGTGACGATGCCGTTGACGTATAGCATTGCTACCGGTATTGGCGTTGGTTTTATCGCTTATCCGCTGCTTAAGCTTGTCCGCGGATGCGGCCGTGAAGTCAGCCCGATGTTGTACTTTTTTGCGCTCCTGTTCTTTATTCAAATCGGTTTTTTCAGTCATTAAGCAAAAGAAGCCTCTGCAATGGAAGACAATTCCGTTGCAGAGGCTTCTTAAAAAAAGACTTGCAATAGTGTAAATGTAATGATAAAATTCATTAAAAGTTAATAAAAGATGTAAACGCAATGAAAAGGAAAAGTAGCTTTTTGTATTTGCCAAGCGAATCAGGGGCGGTGGGAGCCTGATGCAAAAAGAAAAGTGAAGTTCGCCTTGGAGTGGCATCCTGAAAGCAGCATTTGCCGGTAGGTGATGACGAAGTCCTTCTCCGTTAATAGGAAGGGGGTATCGGTCGATGGACCCGTACTTAAGAGTGGCCTGGACACAGGCAAATAAGGTGGTACCACGGGAACTCCCGTCCTTTTCAGGACAGGGGTTATTTTTTTTGCTGACGTAAAAATTGTTGAAAGAAAAGAAGAAACAGGAGTGATGGAAGATGGTTATTGTGATGAACAGACAGGCGAAATTGGCGGAAATCGAACGTGTGGAGGCTGTCGTTGCTGCAGCAGGCCTTACTTTTTATACGATGGAAGGCATACAGTATTGGGCAATCGGAGTGAAAGGCGAGACGCAGCGTTTGGCGTCTGTCGCGCTGGAGGCGCTGCCGGGGGTCGAAAGAATTGTCAGGATACAGACCGGGTATAAGTTGGTAAGCCGTGAGCTGCAAGATTCGGACAGTATTATCGACGTAGACGGGGTGAAAATCGGCGGCGGGCACTTCGCCGTGATGGCGGGGCCGTGTGCGGTAGAAAGCAGAGAACAGCTATTGGAAGCGGCCGAGATCGTAAAAGCCGGCGGCGCGACCTTTTTGCGCGGCGGCGCCTATAAACCGAGGACCAGTCCGTATGACTTTCAAGGTCTCGAAGAGCAAGGACTTGCCTATCTGGCGGAAGCGAGCGAACGTACCGGTTTAAAGGTTGTTACGGAGGTTACGGAGACGACTGCAGTCGAACGCGTCGCCCATTATGCGGATGTACTGCAAGTCGGCGCAAGAAATATGCAAAACTTTGCGTTGTTAAAAGCGGTAGGACAGTCGGGAAAAGCGGTCCTTTTAAAGCGAGGCATGTCGGCGACGATTAACGAATGGCTGCAAGCGGCGGAATATATCGTGAGCGCCGGCAACCCGCGAGTCATTCTTTGTGAACGCGGCATCCGTACGTTTGAAGAATATACCCGAAATACGCTCGATCTCAGCGCTGTTAGCGCAATCAAACGTTTAAGTCACTTGCCGGTTATTGCCGATCCGAGTCATGGCACCGGAAAGTGGCATTTGGTTAAACCGATGGCGCTCGCGGCGCTCGCGGCCGGCAGCGACGGATTGATGATTGAAGTGCATCCTAATCCGGCCGAAGCCCGTTGTGACGGGCCTCAGTCGCTAAATCCGGAAAACTATCATAAACTGATGCAGGAATTGCAGGCGATGCAAGCGTTTCTCAAGGGACGGCCGGCTTAAATAAAAAAAACAGGTGCGTCGAGTAGTGTGAACCCGTAAAATGGGAAAATGAAAAAGCACCTCTTATGTAGTATAGAAAAACTATACTACATGAGAGGTGTATTTTTGTGGCAAAAAAGGTGCATTATTCACCCGAGGTAAAGTGGGATGCAGTCAATATGAAACTCGCTGGGCGGAGTACCGTTGAGGTTATGAAAGTCTTAGGAATAAAAAGTAAAACACAGATTAAAAGATGGATGAGTTGGTATCGAAATGGTGAAACCCATCGCTTTCAGCAGCCTGTCGGAAAACAGTATACTTATAAAAAAGGGATAGAGGAATTATCAGAGATTGAGTGTCTAAGGCTTAGAATTAAGCAGCTTGAAATGCACAACGAAATACTGGGAAAGTTAAATGGGATCTTAGGAAAACAACAAAGAAGCAACTCGTAGAAATTCTCGAGGCGCTTAAGAGTAAATATCCAATTGGAGAGATGTTAACCTTTCTTGAGATCCCAAAAACTAATTATTACCGATGGCGTAAACAACCAGATGATAGGTTGGAGAATGAACTACTTAAACACATTAGAATAATCTGCAGTAAACACAAGAGGCGCTACGGATATAGGCGCGTTACAGAGGTGCTAAGAACCGAATATCAGCTAAACATCAACCATAAGCGCGTAAGTCGTATTATGGCTGAAAATAATCTTCAAGCACGAATCAGCCGCAAGAGATTCGTTCACTTCAAACCGGACGTGGCTGTTAAAAAAGCGGATTTAATCAAGCGGCAATTTAAAGCAGATGCACCAAATAGGAAGTGGTATACCGATGTTTCAACCATCACTATCGGCGAAACCAACCTGTATCTCTCTGCCATTATTGACGGTTTCAATAATGAAGTAATCAGCAGTGTGATTAGTACATCTCCTAATTTGGAACTCGCCTTTGATACGATAAATCAGGCTATCCAAGGTCGAAATATCGAAAAGGTGATTCTTCATTCTGATCAAGGTGGTTTATATACATCCCCGAGGTTTCAAGAGTTTGTAAAAGAAAAGAACATTATCCAAAGCATGTCCCAGGTGGGAGTATGCTTTGACAATGTTCTAATCGAATCATTCTTCTCACATTTGAAGACAGAGGCCTTCTACTCTCAGGATTTCACCGCTACCAACGAACAAATCATTGAGATCGTGGAAGAATACATCTATTATTATAACAATGATCGGCTACAATTAAAATTGAATAAGCTGCCCCCGATAAAATATCGAGAGCAGCTACATACGGCATAAGGCTCTTTTTAAAACTTCCCGCTTTTGGGGTTCACACTA
>NZ_JAUAOA010000025.1 GCF_030542965.1 Azotosporobacter soli | reverse complement strand
CGCCAACCGCATAGCCTTTTCAGTCTACCCCTAAAGGGGTCTTATTTCGACTTTTTTGCTGGCTCACCCGTGAACGGGTCAACTAGCTCTTTCAAAGTAAGTTGCTCGGCGATCACATCGTCTTTTAACTGATTTTTGATATACTCTTCAATTGCTTTTTTATTTCGACCTACTGTATCTACATAGTATCCTTTACACCAAAACTGTCGATTGCCATATCGATATTTCAAGTTCGCATGCCTATCAAATATCATTAATGAACTCTTTCCTTTTAGATACCCCACAAAACTTGACACGCTTATTTTCGGCGGTATGCTTACCAACATGTGAACGTGATCCGGGCAAGCACTTGCTTCTATAATTTCAACACCTTTATGTTCGCATAGCTTTCTCAGTATAACTCCGATATCACTTTTTATTTTCCCATATATGATTTGTCTTCTGTATTTCGGTGCGAAAACTATATGGTATTTGCATTTCCATTTTGTGTGTGCTAAACTGCTGTTATCCATTTTGGATACTCCTCCTTTGTTAGTTTATGCGGTCGGCAAACCTGCATTTATTCTAGCAAAGGAGGCTTTTCTTTTCTACTTATAGCTATAAGCTTTCCGGAACCACACGCCTAGCGCGTGGTTTTCTTTATACAAAAAAAGAAAGCCCGACATTTTGCCGGGCTTTCCATGCAACTATAATTTGAAGCGGTTGACCGAAACCTGCATCGATTCAGCCATCTGCGCCACATTATCGACCGCTTGGACAATATCATGAACGGCAGCGCTTTGCTCTTCGCTGGCTGCAGCCACTTCCTGCGAACTTGCGGCGTTCAAACGCGCCGAATCGGCAATACCGCCAAAAGAACGCTCGACTTCCGCACTACTATGCTGCTGACGTTCCATCAAACCGACAATCGCCTGTACTTCTGAGCCCATTTGCTTAATCGCCTGGTAAATTTCATTAAACGCTTCCCCCGAAGAAGCAACCACTTCGACGCCTTGGGCGACCTGCTTATTCCCCCGATCCATCGCATTCACGCTCTGAACCGTTTCACTTTGAATCGCACCGATGATCTGTGCAATTTCTTTCGCAGCCTCTTCCGACTGTTCAGCTAGCTTACGCACTTCATCGGCCACGACCGCAAAACCGCGCCCCTGTTCGCCGGCGCGCGCCGCTTCGATAGCGGCATTCAACGCCAATAAGTTCGTCTGTCCGGCAATATTCGTGATTACTTCGACGATTTGGCCGATTTGCCGCGATTTTTCACCAAGTGCATGAATCATTTTCGCGGTGGAGTCCACATCCGAATGAATAGCCTGCATCAGATTGACCGCCTGCTCAATGCGTGAAATGCCGCTCTCCGCTGCTTGTTCGCTCTGTTTGGAAACAGCGGCCACACGTCCTGCCGCACTGACCGTATCGGAAATCGAAGTAAGCATTTCTTGCATCACACGGCTGGAACGTTCTGACAAATTCACCTGGTCGTTTGCACCGGTCGCGACGTGCTGGATCGTTTGCGCCACTTCTTCCGAAGCTTTGCCGACTTCAGCCGCCGACGCGGCCAGTTCCTCAGACGCCGCAGCCACCGATTCAGAGACGCCCGTCGTGTGGCGGATAATATCGCGCAGTGATTGCGTCATGTGATTGATCCCGTCGACCAACTGATTGACTTCCTGCACGCCTCTCGCTTTCAAGTCGACAGCCAGATCTCCGGCAGCGATTTTTTCAACAACGCCGACAACTTTTTGCATCGGCTCGGCAATTCCCTTAGCAATATAAAGCGCGGTGATGATCGCCAAAATTGAGCATAACAACAAAACAATCGCCAGGGCCTTGACTGAGGCAAGCGCTGCAGCCGTTATTTCTGAACTTGGTTCATGCGCAATAACGCCCCAGCCCAGGGATTTAATAGCGGCATAGCTGGCTAATGTCTTATCCCCGCGACTCGAATCACCTTCGGACCAACCGCTCTTTCCTTCCGTCAGTTTGCGCGCATAATCCAATTTATCAATGCTGTCGCGTTTCATGACTCTTTCGGAGTCGGGGTAAGCCAATAAAATTGACTTGTTGTCAACGATTTCAACATATCCCTTTTGCCCGATCTTTATCGAACCCGTCAGTTCGGCAAAGGATTTGAGGCTGATATCCGCAGCGAATACGCCAATGACGGCGCCGCTGGCGTTTTTAATCGGCGACGCAACCGTTACTGTCGGTGCATTAGTCGCGGTAGAAATATAGGCATCCGTGATAAACGTGCTTCCCTTGGCCGCTTCTTTAAAATAAGGTCGATCGCCACGCGGCCCCAGTGCTCCAGATGTTTTGGCGATCTGCATGCCCGTCACATCCATTACATAGATCAGCTCAAACTGCGGGTTCGCTTTTTGTATGGCCAAAACCGTTTCCTTCAAAGCTGCCGCATCCATCGCTTTCGCCGTTGAAGATGCCGCCAACCCTTCCACTAAACCTCGCGAATCGTCTACCATCAACTCGACATGCGCCGCCACCTGTTCCGCCACATTTCCATTGCTGCGCACAGAAGCTTCTTTTGTCGATGATAAATTCAGATAAGCGCTGATAGCGCCTCCAATCGCCGCCGGAATCAATGCAAACAAGATAAATAATAACACTAACCGACTCTTTAAGCTGTTGCTTCCCATAAACGAACTCCCCCTCTGCTTCATCTTTCAAGGCAATTTTTCTCACAGCCTAAGCCTAAAATTCAACCTCGTTCTTTATCGTTTTTTTCAGACTTATAGATTATTATACATTAAAGGCATTTTTCCTCCTTATAGTATAGCAAAAAAGCCGCATAAGTGTAGCAAAAATATTCTTCACTTTCTATAATAATTAATTCAATAATATCGCAGGCTGTTGTTTTTGTAAATATTTTCCTTAATTACCTTTTGTAAAAAGCAAAAAAGGTCTGCAATTGCAGACCTTTACATCTCAATGGTGACCCCGGCAGGAGTCGAACCTGCGACCTCTTGATTCGTAGTCAAACGCTCTATCCAGCTGAGCTACGGAGCCATTGAATAACTTACTTGCTGATTATATTCTTTTTAGCTTATATTGTCAATAACTTTATTTCATTTTATCTTCTTTTTCTTAGTCATCTTCCTGAAATAGCGCCGTTGACAAATAACGTTCACCACCGTCCGGAAACAATACGACAATGCGTTTCCCTTCATACTCCTCTTTAGCCGCCAATTGAGCAGCTGCATGAAGAGCGGCGCCGCTCGAAATACCCACCAGAACGCCTTCGCATTTCGCCAGTTCCTGCGCCCTCTTAAACGCATCCATCGCCTGAACTTGAATGATCTCATCAATGATTTTGACATTCAATATTTCCGGAACAAACCCTGCTCCTATTCCCTGCAACTTGTGCGCTCCCGGATTTCCGCCCGACAGGACCGGAGAATCGGCCGGCTCCACCGCGACAATCCTCACTGCCGGCTTGCGCTCTTTTAAGACTTCGCCAACGCCAGTGACCGTTCCGCCTGTTCCGACGCCAGCGACAAACACATCTACCTGCCCGTCGGTATCACGCCAGATCTCTTCCGCAGTCGTCTTGCGGTGGATTTCAGGATTCGCCGGATTTTTAAACTGCTGCGGCATCACCGCGCCCGGATGCGCGTCAACTAATTCCTGCGCCTTGGCAATGGCTCCTTTCATCCCCTTATCTCCGGGCGTCAAAACAATTTCAGCGCCAAGCGCCTTCAACAGATTGCGCCGTTCCACGCTCATCGTTTCCGGCATCGTCAGAATCAGACGATAACCGCGCACCGCCGCCATGAACGCCAAACCAATCCCAGTGTTGCCACTGGTCGGTTCCACCAATACACCACCCGGTTGCAAAACCCCCTCTTCTTCCGCTGCTTTTACCATCGCATACCCTACGCGGTCCTTAACGCTGCCCAGCGGATTAAAATATTCCAATTTTGCAAATACCTTTGCTTTCAAGGCATTGCGCGCGGCGAAATTTTTCAATTCCAGCAGCGGCGTGTTGCCAACCAGTTGCGTGATATTTTCATATACTTTCATAGTCTGCTCCTTTCGTTTTTAAGTCTCCGCTTCATCCCCATCGTTTTTCGCCAGGCAGTCTATCTCTTATCCTATATTCCCTTTCAGCTGGAAAAATCCTGTAAACACAAAAACTTCGCTTACGCATCTCCCCAGAAATATCTTCGCTCACATAAAAAGAGCCGGAAGATGCTTACAAAGCAACTTCCGGTTCTTGCCAGCGCCAGCCTGCAGCAATCAAATGCTGCAATACCTTGGCCGTATTCACCGCATCGTTGATCGCCATATGCCAAAAGCCATGGCTTTCAAGTTCCCGTTCCTCGATCGCGTGTTTCAACGAATGCCGTCTGGGCAAGTCGTAAAACTCTTTATAAGCGACCGCTAAATCAAGATAGTCCTCTTCAACAAACGGATAGTCAATCTTATACCGACGGCATTGTTCCAATAAGACTTGACGATCCGCCTCGCCCCAGGCGACAAAGAGCGTCTTGCCCGGTTCGTAGAGTTTATGCAAGGCGGTGATCATTTCCTCGAGCGTCTGACCGCCATCCACATCCGCCTGGCTTATCATGGCAATGTCTTTGCACTCCTGCGTCAAACGCGGAAAAAAGCGCGGTTTGACAAAGCTTTGGTACGTCTCTGTCAGTAAAAATTCCGGCGCCGCGGTGCGTACCGCGCCAACCTCAATGATCTCCGGGAAAAAAGCCCTGGGCTTACCGATCATGCTTTTGTGCGTAGTAAATTCAAAATCCATCACTAAAAAGTCCCGCTCTTTGTTTATCTCCTGCGCCATAACTTTCTCTCCTTTATAAACAAAGCTTCTTATCTTCTATCATTCCTCATGCGCCCCTTCTCCCAGTGTCATGTCTTCCCAAAATGCAAGGCGCAAGAAGATCTTTACAAACAAAAAAAGCTCTAGCAACGCTAGAACCGGAGATTTTAAATTTGGTGCGCCTGGGGCGATTCGAACGCTCGACACACGGCTTAGAAGGCCGTTGCTCTATCCAACTGAGCTACAGGCGCAAAAATGGAGCGGGTGATGGGAATCGAACCCACGTGGCTAGCTTGGAAGGCTAGGGCTCTACCATTGAGCTACACCCGCACATTTTATAAGGATGGTCGGAGCGGCAGGATTCGAACCTGCGACCCCCTGGTCCCAAGCCAGGTGCTCTACCAAGCTGAGCCACGCCCCGAACGACAAGATTTATTATATCACCATAACATTTTATCGTCAACTACTTTTATAAACTTTTTTCTTATTTCCGCTGCAACTCCACTTCTCCAGTCGATTTTACAGCCAAACTCCGTTTAAAAGAAGAAAGACCCCCGACAGCAGGCAAAGCCATTGTGGGGGTCAAACATCGTATTCTTATTTGTCCAGCAGACTCATGATCGCGTGTTTGTTCACCGCACGATTCAGCTTGGCAATATAAGTGGTCAGTTTGATGTCTTTCGGGCAGGCTTCGGCGCAGTTTTGGCTGTTGCCGCAACTGGCGAGACCGCCTTTTTCCATCAAAGCTTCCATGCGTTCTTCTTTTTGATATTCGCCAATCGGATGCAGATTGAAGAGGTGTGCCTGGCCCATCGGCGCAGGTCCGATAAATTCGGAACCACGGTTCACGTTAGGGCAGGCTTCCATGCAGCAACCGCAAGTCATGCAGCGCGAAATCTCATAAGCCTCGGTAGCCGTCTTCGGGTTTTGACGCGGCCCCGGACCTACCGGATAAGTGCCGTCCACTTCCACCCAGGCATTAACCTTTTTTAAGCTTTCAAACATCACGCCGCGATCGATCATCAAATCGCGCACGACCGGGAACGTTCTGGCCGGCTGCAGTTTGATCGGCTGTTGCAAATGATCAATCAGCGCCGCGCAAGCTTGTTGCGCCTTACCGTTGATGACCATCATGCAAGCGCCGCAGACTTTTTCGAGGCAGTTGCATTCCCAAACGACGGAAGTGGTTTTCTTGCCGTCTTTGGTTACCGGATTCTTTTGAATTTCCATCAGCGAAGAAACAACATTCATCGCAGGACGGTAAGGCAGAACAAATTCTTCCGTGTAAGGAGCGCTCGTCGGAGAATCTTGGCGTTCAATAATAAAATGAACTGTTTTTTGATTGCTCATAATTTATTTCTTAACCTCCTTGACAACGTCATAGCGACGCGGACGCGGTTTGATATGAGAAATGTCCACTTCGTCATATGTTAGATCAGGCGCCATAGTTGCAGGATTGAACTTCGCGACGGTAGTCTTCAGCCAGTCTGCGTCATTACGATCCGGGAACTCCGGCTTGTAATGCGCGCCGCGGCTTTCATTACGATTCAAGGCGGCCAGCGTGATCGCACGCGCTAAGAGGATCATGCCGCGCAGTTGACGCACAAACATAGCTTCCTGATTAGCCCAGCGGCCCGTATCGCAAAGACCGATATTATCCCAACGTTTCAGCAGTTCTTGCAGCTTTTCGTCGGTTTTTTGCAATTTTTCGTTTACGCGAACGATCGTTACGTTTTCCAACATCACGTCGCCCAGCTCTTTGTGCAGTTGGTATGCATTTTCACTGCCGTTCATGCTCATCAGCTTGTCAAAGGCAGCAACTTCCGCTTCCTTCGCCGCTTTCAGTTCCGCTTCCGTCAATGCAGGACCTTCTTGTTCGGAAGATACCCATTTCATCGCGCTCGGACCGGAAACCGTACCGGAGTAAGCTGCCGACAGCAACGAGTTCGCACCCAAACGGTTTGCGCCATGGTACTGGTGATCGCACTCGCCGGACGCGAACAGGCCCGGAATGTTGGTGCGATGATGACGATCTACGTAAATGCCGCCCATCGAATAATGAACGCCCGGGAAGATGCGCATCGGAACTTTGCGAGGATCGTCGCCGACGAACTCTTCGTAAATTTCCAGAATGCCGCCCAATTTACGGTTCAGATAGTCGCTGTCAATGTGCGACAGGTCAAGATACACTTGGTTTTCGCCATTGACGCCCAATTTCAAGTCTACGCAGACATGGAAGATTTCACGGGTCGCGATATCGCGCGGCACCAAGTTGCCGTATGCCGGATATTTTTCTTCCAGGAAGTACCACGGTTGACCGTCTTTATACGTCCAAACCCGGCCGCCTTCACCGCGTGCCGACTCAGACATCAGGCGATGTTTGTCGTCGCCAGGAATAGCGGTCGGATGAATTTGGATGAATTCGCTGTTGCCGAGTGCGCAGCCCTGTTGGTAAACGGCAGCTGCAGCAGCACCGGTGCAAATTGTCGAGTTCGTGCTTTTACCGAAGACCAGACCCAGGCCGCCCGTTGCGAGGATAACCGCATCAGCAGCAAACGCTTCGATTTCCATCGTCGCCATATTCTGCGCCAACATGCCGCGGCATTCGCCGGCGGAATTCTTGATGATCTTCAAAAATTCCCAGCCTTCGAATTTTTTGACCGAGCCTTTTGTTTCATAACGACGAACTTGCTCGTCGAGCGCGTACAGCAGCTGTTGACCAGTCGTTGCACCAGAGAAACAGGTACGCTTATTTTTTTGACCGCCGAAGTTACGCAGATCCAACAGACCTTCTGCCGTACGGGTAAACGTAACGCCCATGCGATCAAACATTTCAATCAGTTTCGGCGCCGATTCGACCATGCCTTTAACAGCGGTTTGGTCGGCGAGGAAGTCACCACCATAGACGCTGTCGTCGAAATGTTCCGCTGTAGAGTCATTTTGGCCTTTGGTATTCATAGCCGCATTAATGCCGCCTTGGGCACATACGGAGTGAGAACGCTTCACCGGACAGAGTGAAAACAATTCTACTTCGCCGCCAGCTTCGCAGATTTTCATGGTAGCCATCAGGCCGGACAAGCCGCCGCCAACTACAATAATCTTCTTTTTCACGTAGGTTCTCTCCCTTATTGCTTAATTATTTCACGAAATGGCTCAACGCAGTGAGACCGACGCTGGAAATGAGTACGAAAAGAGCCATGGTGCCGACGCTTACGAGACGTTGTGCACGAGGTCCAACCGTAATACCCCAGGTGATGGCAACCGCCCACAGACCATTGGTGAAATGGAAAATGGAAGCCAACAAACCGAGACAGTAGACTGCATAAACAATTGGGTCTGCCAATATATTATGCATGAAATTGTAGCCGATCAGCTGATGTCCCATTGCTTTGCCCACAATACGCAGGGTCCATACATGGTACAGAATGAATGCGAATGCAATGTACGCAGTCATGCGTTGCAGCCAAAACATCCAGTTGTTCCAATAACCATAGCTAGTAGGATTGTTGCGAGCTTTCAGTGCATAGATAACGCCAAAGATCGCATGGAATGCGAGCGGCGCTCCGATAAAGATGATTTCAATTGGAACAAGGAACGGCATAGCCGCGAGTGCTGCTACATTTTTGTCAAATACAGCAGGACCAGCCATCACTGTCGAGACCGTATAGATATGCTCCAATAAGAACCCCCCGACGGCGACCAACCCTAATAGAGAGTGAATACGGCGAATCCAGAAATCCATGTTGCGCATGCTTTTACCTCCTATAAAATTTGTCAGTCCATATTACGGCGTATCAACGCCGACCGACAGATAAGGTTTATTCGACATAAATTTGTTTTTTCCTCTTAAGCGAAGCAAGAAAAGTGATGCCAGCCCCCTGCGCTTTTGCCGCAACAAGCATTGTCGCAGAGAGCCGGCCGTTGCTTCGTTAAATTTTACGGTAAGGTTTTTGCCCTTCTTCGTAGTAATTATTGCCTTCGCAATCGATAACTACAATCGCAGGGAAATCTTCTACCGTCAATTTAGCCAGCGCTTCCGCGCCAAGCTCAGGATACGCGAGCACTTCATACGTTTTAATGGTTTTTGCAATTAAAGCGGCTGCGCCGCCGATCGCTGCAAAATACACCGTACCATGCTTCTTCATCGAGTCTACGACCGCATCGGAGCGATAGCCTTTGCCGATCATGCCTTTCAGGCCTTGTTCGATCATTTTCGGCGTATACGCATCCATACGTCCGGCGGTAGTCGGACCGGCCGAACCGATCGGACGACCCGGTTTAGCCGGGGACGGTCCAAGATAATAAACAATCTGATTCGTGAAGTCGACCGGCAAGGTTTCGCCACGGTCCAATGCTTCAGTCATCACCTTATGAGCCGCGTCACGGGCACTATAGATCGTGCCGGAAATCAGTACAGTGTCGCCAGCTTTCAGGGAACGGGAGACGTCTTCCGTCAAGGGAGTAATAATACGTTTCACTTCTGGCATTATTCTGTTCCTCCTTACAGCTCAACTTCGGCATGCCGCGTGGCATGACAGCTGATATTGACTGCGACCGGCAAGCCGGCGATATGGGTTGCATAATATTCGACATTTAAGCCGATGGCGGTAGTCGTTCCGCCGAGTCCTTGCGGACCAAGGCCGCTTTTGTTAACCATCGTCAGCAGCTCTTCTTCCAGCTTAGCATAATCCGGATTGGCATTGTGCTTGTTGACCGGACGCATCAGAGCTTTTTTCGCCAGGAGCGAAGCTTTTTCCATCGTGCCGCCGATGCCGACGCCGATAACCATCGGAGGGCAGGGATTTGATCCGGCGGTCTTAACCGTGTCGAGCACGACTTTTTTGACGCCTTCCAGACCATCGGCCGGAACAAGCATTTTCAGTGCGCTCTTGTTTTCACTGCCGAACCCCTTCGGCGTCATCTTGATTTTTACTTTGTCGCCAGGTACGATGCTCAAATGCACGACGGCCGGCGTATTGTTGCCGGTGTTCTTGCGGTTAAAGAGCGGCTCGCTGACCACGGATTTGCGCAGGTAGCCTTCAGTGTAACCCTTTGCTACGCCTGCATTGACGGCATCTTCCAGATTGCCGCCGGTAAAATGTACGTCTTGTCCGATTTCCAGGAAAACTACCGCCATGCCGCAGTCCTGACAGATCGGCATTTGCTCTTCGCGAGCGATGTCGGCATTTTCCACCAGACGGGTGAGGAGTTCTTTCCCCAGGGGAGATTCTTCGGTGCTTTTCGCGGCCACTAGCGCATCATAGACGTCCGGAGTCAGGTAGTAACAGGCGTCCACGCACATCTTGGCAATGGCTTCAGTGACTTTTTCCACTTCGATCGTACGCATTCGAATCCTCCTATTCAGAAAAAATGGTCTATTTAAGACACACCATATCGTGTATTATATCACAATCTTCTGAGCTAGACTACTTTATTAGCCCCTTTTGTCGCAAAGGAGAAAAGATGCAATTTTCTAAAAACATAGGACTCGAAGAATGTTCTTCGAGTCCTATTTATTGTTCTATATGCCTTTATTTCAGCAAGACGACTGCAAACCAATCCGCTCTGCCGTCAAACGGCGGACTTCTTCGGGCTCGACCTTAATTCGCGCCACGCCCGTTTCCATCGCCGCCTTAGCCACTGCAGCCGCTACCGCCGGAGCCACCCGTTTGTCAAAGATATCCGGTATGACAAAATCATCGCTCAGTTCCGAATCGGCGACCAACCCTGCGATGGCATATACCGCCGCCAGTTTCATCGCTTCATTGATCTGACGCGCACGCACATCAATGGCGCCGCGGAAAATCCCCGGGAAGACGATAACATTGTTGATCTGGTTCGGCGCGTCAGAACGCCCCGTTCCCGCTACAGCCGCACCGGCAGCCTTGGCAGCCGCGTAACTAATTTCAGGATCTGGGTTGCACAGACTGAAGACGATCGACTTTTCCGCCATCGCAGCGACAATCTCCGGCGTAAACGCGCCAGCCGTTGAAACGCCGATCAACACATCAACGCCCTTAGCGACTTCGGCCAGCGAACCGCGGCGCGCCGCCTTGTTCGTCTTAGGCAAAAGAGCCGCCTGTACGCGGTTGACGCGTCCCATATCCATACCCTCATACATCGCACCCTTAGAGTTCATCATGATGACGTCACCGGCGCCGGCATTCAAAAGCAGGCTTACGATCGCAGTTCCGGCAGCGCCGGCGCCATTGACGACGACGGTGGAATCATTGATCGCTTTGCCGACAAAGCGAAGCGCGCCGATAACGCCAGCTACCGCAGCAATCGCGGTGCCATGCTGGTCATCGTGAAAAACAGGGATGTCCATGATTTTTTTGAGTTCGTCTTCGATATCGTAACATTTGGGCGAAGCAATATCTTCTAAGTTAATCCCGGCAAAAGACGGTTGCAACAGGCGAACTGCGCGGATAAATTCCGCTGCATCCTTTGTGTCGAGACAGATCGGCACAGCATCCACATCGCCGAAAGCCTTATATAAAATCGCTTTCCCTTCCATGACGGGCATCGCCGCCTCCGGTCCGATATCGCCAAGTCCTAAAACGCGGGTGCCGTCACTGACCACGGCCACCATGTTGCCGCGACAGGTGTATTCGAACGACAAATCCTTGTCGGCATGAATCTCCTTGCAGGGCTCGGCTACCCCCGGCGTATAAGCCAGGCTCAAATCATGTCCATTCTTGAGCGGGACTTTGTTGCAAATCCCTAATTTACCATGGTTGTCGCGATGGAATTTCAGTGCATCTTCGTGCAAGCCCATGTATATTTCACCCACTTCAATTTTTCTTACGCTGCCAAGCGTTTTTTGCGATTACTTGCAGACTTCCGCAGCTGCGAGGAATTGTTTGCCGGCAATACCGGGTTTCGTCATTTCGCTCGGCGAAAGAATCACTTCCAATTTTTCCGCACTGAGCAAGCCTTTGCTCAAAATAATTTCTTTTACCGGCCGGCCGGTGCTTAACGCTTCTTTTGCAATCAAAGATGATTGCTCATAGCCGATATGCGGCAGCAAAGCCGTCATTACGCCGACGCTTGCGCCGACCAGTTCATTGCAGCGTTCCACATTGGCTTTTACGCCTTGGATGCACTTATGATTGAGCGTATTGACCACATTGGTCAGGATTGTCATTGAATTGAAAAGATTATATGCCATAACCGGTTCCATGACATTCAGCTCGAATTGACCGGCTTCAACAGCCAAACTGATTGCCAGATCATTGCCGATTACTTGGAACGCCACTTGGTTCACGGTTTCCGGAATAACCGGATTAACTTTGCCAGGCATAATCGACGAACCGGGTTGCATTGCAGGCAGCGCCAGTTCGTTCAAGCCGCAGCGAGGACCGGAAGCCATCAAGCGCAGGTCATTGGCAATCTTAGAAAGAGCCAGCGCCGCTACTTTCAAAGTACCGGAAATTTCCGCCAACTCGTCGGTGTTTTGCGTTGCATCAACCAGATTGTTAGCGGAAATGATCGCTTCACCCGTCAGGTCCGACAATTCTTGCGCAACGAATTGGATGTATTCCGGTTCCGCATTCAGGCCGGTACCGACAGCAGTCGCGCCCATGTTGACGATATGCAGATTCTTGACAATCGCCTGGATCCGACGCATCGAACGCTTAACCGCTTCCGCATACGCATAAAACTCTTGTCCCATTGTGATTGGCACGGCATCTTGCAAATGCGTGCGGCCCATTTTCAGTACACCGCTGAATTCGTCGCCTTTGGCAACAAATGCATGCGCCAAACCGTTCATCGCATCAATCAGTTTTTTCGCTTTGCGAATCGTGCAGATGCGAATCGCCGTCGGAATGACGTCATTGGTCGATTGTGCCATGTTCACATGGTTGTTCGGCGAAACAAGCGCATAATTGCCCTTTTGCTCGCCCATGATTTCCAGTGCGCGATTGGCCATGACTTCATTGGTATTCATGTTCATCGAAGTACCTGCACCGCCTTGGATGCAGTCAACGACAAATTGATCATGCCATTTTCCGGCAATGATTTCTTCGCCTGCCGCAACAAGAGCTTTGCCGACTTTAGCCGGCATGCGGCCAGTACGCATATTTGCACGCGCAGCCGCCACTTTAACAATTGCCAGCGCCACGATAAAATCTTCATTGAGCGTGTGACCCGTAATGGCAAAATTATGCAAAGCTCGTGTCGTTTGCACTCCGTAGTACAAATTGTCCGGAATTTCAATTTCTCCAAGAAAATCTTTTTCTATACGCATAAAGCACACCTCCATGGTTTTTCACCCCTATTATATCACGCCATTTGTATTTTGTATACAAAATTCCATTTTAAAATATTTAGTTAATTTACAATCCATCAATGTCTCGACGCGCTGCCCTTCACCCTACGGATCACCTCTGCCGCCTCTTCTGAAATCAGGTATTGATAGGTCGTTTCAGGAACCAGTTCTCGCAGATTTTCCCAGTCATCTTTTTTTATCAGTTCTCTGACCGTAGACGCACTGATCACTTTGTCCCCTGTCATTACACGCGGCATTTCTCGCAATTCAACTCCGTATTCCGGCAAAATATCCATCATCGCCAGATTGTATGCGTCAGTAACCGCGCAGTATGGTTCTGTCCCTACGTAACGCCGCGTAACGCCAAGTGCCGGCGCGATATGGTGGGCAAAGACAGTCACATCGAGGCGCGTTTGCGCTGCAACGGCTGCGTCGCCGCGTGTGAAGTACGCCGGAAAGGTGGCGGCCGATATGATGTATGGGCCACCCGGTAAGACCAATACGTTCTTATATTCGCGTACACCTTCCTGCACCAAGCGATAACGTACCGAGAACGGAAACAGCGAGCCTTCCTCGCTGACGACAAAAACAATGACCGCATCATTCTCTGCCGCAGCCTTAGCGATTACCGCCTTATGCCCTAGCGTAAACGGATTGCAGTTCACGACAAGAGCCGCCCGATTTCCTTTAGGCAAGATCGCCGCTTTATTCGCGAGGTCTTTGCAATAAGAAGCAACAGAACCCATGCCCGTTTCCAATAAAACGGCATGGGGTTCACTGCGGGCAATCTCTTTAAAGCCCAGTGCTGTAAATTGAGCCGCGGTTGACGGCTTGGTAAACAAGAAGTAATGGTGTAACCCCTGGCGGCTTGCCTGCTTCATCAAATGGCTGACGACGCTCGCCGTAAGTCCTTCGCCCTGTAAAGACTCGTCCACGGCAATGTTGCGCAAGACTTCGCCTTTTCTCGATCCAGTCGCAACCAATTTCCCGTCCCGATAAAAGCCAACCGTATAATCGACCAAACCATCGAAAGACAGGGAAAAAGGGGCCAGGAACTCGCGTACCTGACCCACTTGGCGTTGATTGGCAAGGTCGATGCTTCGTTCTTCAACCTGTCCCCACAACATGATTATCCCTCCACTTGGCGGACCACGTCGATGACAGTGCCATCGCGATATTCCACCACGGCGACAATTTTTTCGCCGGTTTTGATTGCCTGCGGCGCTCCGGCCAATTTTTCAGCCAACGCTTTCAGTTCATCGATATCTTTCACCGGCAAGCCCGCAGCCAAGAGCTGCGCCTTGAGTTCGGCCCGCTGCGGATTAACCGCAATGCCGCGCTCGGTAACCAGCACGTCAATCGTTTCGCCCGGCGTCGTAGCCGTCAGCACTTTGTCTACGATGATCGGCAAACGACCGCGCAGCAAATTGGCTACGATAATCGTGACTTTCGCACCGGCAGCCGCATCCGAATGACCGCCGCTACCGCCCATAATCACCCCGTCGGAACCGGTGACGACATTGACGTTGAAAGCCGTATCAATTTCTGTCGCGCCCAAAATGACCGCATCCAATTGATTGACCGCACACCCGTTATTAAAAGGACTCGCGTAAAAATCCGCGCCGATTTCCAAATGGTCGGCATTTTCTCCCATCGAACGAACCGCATCCAAATCAAAACTTTGCACATCGAGTAAACGGCGGAAGAGACCTTTTTCTAGCATTTCCACCATATATCCGGTGATGCCGCCAAGCGCAAAGCTGCCGACGACTGATTTTTTCTCCATCATTTGCCGAACAAAATGGGCGGTTGCCAACGATGCTCCGCCAGCTCCGGTCTGAAAGGAAAAACCGTCTTTGATCAAGCCTGCCGCTTCAATCACTTTGGCCGCCAAAGAAGCAATCTTCAGACCAACCGGATCTTTTGTAATCTTAGTCGTGCCGGATACGATGCCTTTCGGATCGCCGACTTTGTCAACCTTAACCACGTAATCGACCCTTGTTTGAGGAATCGAAATCGGCGCAAGCGGATATTCGACAAGATGATCGGTAACTGCCACAACATTTTGCGCGTATTGCGCATCCGGGAACGCATAGCCCATCGAGCCGCAAGCCGCCGAACCCTGCGCACCATTCAAATTGCCGTACGGATCAGCCGCCGGCGCCGCAATAAAGGCGACATCGACAACCATCTGACCGCATTCGATCGCTCTGGCCCGCCCGCCATGCGTACGCATAACGACCGGTTTATCCAATAAGCCTCGCGATACGGCCTGCGCAACCGGGCCTGACATATAGTTGGTGTCTAGACCGCTTACCACGCCATTTTTAATATGTTCAATCAACGGTGCATGCACCGGAAAAATCGAGCTAAGTGCTACTGTGAGATCTTTCAGACCGCGTTTAGCAGCCAGTTCGAGCACCATGTTGACGACGCCGTCGCCGTTGCGCAAATGATGATGAAAAGAGAGCGTCATGCCGTTTTTAATCTCGATCCTGTCAAACACTTCTTCCAAGTTATTTAAAAGTTTTCCCGTCTGAGGCTTTACTGTCTTTACCAGCGGCGCACGACGCGCCATATCCGGCGGCGTAGCAAACGCACCGGCAAATGGTTTCACACTGGCAAAACCAGCTAATGCTTGCGGTATTTCTCGCCCAATTGCATTTTTCATGATTCGTCCCTCCCCGTGAGACCTACCAGGCGGGCTAACTCTAACGTTCGCTTGGCCCTGTTGACAATAGGCAGGTCGACCATTTTACCGTTCAACGACGCCACTCCAGATCCTTCCGCTTCCGCCTGACGAATCGCTTGCAGCACTTGTTCTGCCCAGTCGACGTCATCACTGCTCGGATTGAAGACGCCATGAATCACATCGATTTGGCGCGGATTGATCGACAGTTTGCCGTTAAAGCCAAGATGACGGCATAGTTCGGTGTCGGCTTTGAGACCTTCATCATCATTGGCATCGGTAAACGGAGTATCGATCGATTGAATCCCTGCGGCGGCTGCTGCATTGATCACCAGCGTGCGCGCGGTGAAAATTTCCTGCCCTTCGCGCGTACGCGTCGCACCAAGACCCGCGGTGTAATCTTCTGCGCCAAGCGCCAACGCGACAACGCGCTCATGCGATTTGGCTATTGGATAGGCTTCGACAATGCCGCGCGGCGTTTCGAGAAGAGCCACCAGTTTCACCGGTTTTTGCCCCGGCTGTTCGGCCGCTTCCACCATCGCCACGACTTTCAGAATGTCTTCTGCGCTTTCCACTTTAGGCACCAACAGCGCATCAGGCGCGCAAGGCACAATCGCCGCAATATCGGCGGCGGCAAACGTGTCGAGCGGATTGATGCGTACCATCTTTTCGCTCTGTCCGTAATCCACGGTGCGCAGCGAATGTGCGATCAAAAAACGCGCCGCATCTTTTTCGCCGGGCGCCACGGCATCTTCCAAGTCGAGAATCACGGAATCCGCTTCAAATACGCCGCCATTTTGCAGCATACTCGGACTATTTCCAGGTATGAAGAGCAGGCTACGACGCAAATCGTTTAGCATAGCACACCCTCCTTTACTTCAACGCCAGCCCTCGATAACGCGGTCAATAACCGAGCCTTTAACGTACAGTCAAGCGCACCGCGATCGGCCGCCTTCACATATACATCCGTTACATTTTGGCTTGCTACGGTCGCTTCCAGCACACGCTTGATTTCCGCACCGTATTGCGCCATCACAATGCTTTCCACTTCTACCTTAACGCCGCTGCCAACCTCTCCCGGAGCTACGGTGACCATTACGTCACTGGATTCGAGAGTGCCGGCTTGGGCGATTTTCGTTACTTTGCCCATCCCTGTCTCCTCCATTTCTGTCTTAGATAAACCGGCTGCCTTTTAAAAGGCAGCCGCTTGGGTCAACACGGCTAATCCGTCCAAATCTTCAGATGATGGACCGACTAAACCAATGATGAGATATGTTTTTGTCTTGCTGTCAAATTTATATTCATGAACCAGACGGAAGTTCTCGATGTCTTCTGTGTTCTTCACATGAATACGCGGCCCGGTGCATTCCCAGGTATCTTCACCCAATCGAATGTGGCCTTCATCAGAATAGCTGACCGAGACCCCTTCTTCGATGACCTCTTTGACTTTTCGCTCCAAATCGACCAGATCGACGCCAAGTTCGATCGGATACTCAAGGACAAAGCCGTTATGAACGTCGCGATGTCCAAAAGGAAGGATCGCGCCATAATCCTTAAGCAGCATGCGCTGTACGATATCCTCGGCCGTATGGGCCATTTTTCGAAAGCGCAGCGTCTTGACGACAACATCGACGACCTCTTTGGGCATTGGACCGAAAATATTCGGACGCACGACGATGACTTCGCCCCCCACGCCAAGAATAACATCGGCATTCATACCAAGCACCGGGAAGAGCAGGTCAAAGTGCTCTACGATGACCCGCTTTCCGTGTGCTAAAGCCTGACGAACCGCATCGGCCAATGCATGCAGCTGGGTAAACGCCATTTCGAACCGGATATCCACATGATAGGTATGACTGGAAAAGAACCCTTTGTCAATATTTTTCAAAAGCGGAAGCGGTCGAACATTAACTCCGTCATCATCGTTTGTCAATTCGAGACCAGGAAACATCCCTTTTATGATCGAAGATTTCCCGGCGCCCGAATCGCCGATGACGCCGATCAGACGGTCGAGCGGCGACAGATAGCGTTCACTGATCTGCTGGCCCAAAATATACATGCGGGCACGCCCCCGTGGAGCAAAATAACTGGCGTACATCAACTGTTCAAGCATAACCGATTTCATCGCGGCATCTTATCCTTTCCGTGCTTGGCGCAAAGCCAAAATTCTCTCCATTTCATTATACACGATCATGAAGCCTTCATCTACGCCCATACCCGGTTTAGCCAAAATTTGTACCGGCTGCGTGCCCATCGCTGCATGTACGCAAACCTGCGCGGAACGGTCGGTTTCATTGCAGGTGCCGCCTTGGTAAGCGCCGACGCCTTTTTCTTTGCAATAGATAACCGCTTCAATCGTATTGTTGATGCCGCCGAGATCCGGCGTTTTGATTTGCAGCATGTCGCCTGCCTTGTTATCCGCAAAATACTTGATATCGTCAAGCGTGTTGCACCATTCGTCGGCAACCACTTCGACATTGATTTTTTCTGCATGCAAACGGGCGGTCAATTCTTTCAGCGCCAGCATTTGCTTTTCACGCTCTTCCACGTCCATCGGTCCTTCAATACGCAGATGAAGCGGATCCGCCGCTTTTTCCAGTTCGCGGAAATAAGCAACCATACGATCCATGTCCATGTTGAACGCAGCGCCGATTGTGCCGTATACGTCAATATGCAGCACCGGGTTGTATTCTTTCGACTGACGCAGGCTCAGAATACGGTTGCGCAACCAGGTAACGTATTCCAGCAGTTTTTCGCCGTTGTTGCCCAGCTTGTCGGCAACATGATTGATCAAGGCATGCGGCAGAACCTGCGCGCCTTTGATGATCATCTTATCTGCATTGTCATAACGGTCATCGCCGGATTGCGTGAAAATAGGGATCGCCACTTCACTTACCGTCGTGCCGTATTCTTCAGCAACCACTTCGCACATCAGTTTCTTTTTGCTTTTAGCGACCGCGTCAAGCAGTACTTGGCTCATACCATAACGAAGTGCGGTGTGGATCAGTTTGCCGGTTTTGGCATCTTTCATGCTATCCACTTCGCCAGCCAGTTTGCGGAACGAATCGAGTTCGCGGCCGACCAGCATCGGTTTGATTTCTTTTTCGATTACCGGGATAAAATCATCAGCCAAGAACAACGGATCGCGTCCGCCTGCACCGCTATATTGAACGGCTGCGCAATCGCCGTATGCGACTTGTCCGTCTTCGAGCACGATCATGACCGATACCGCTTCGCCCGCTTGACGAATGGAACGGAATCCAGGCGTCACCGTTTCGCCTACATAATTGAAACCATCATGCTTAGCGCCTGCTTTAATGGCACGTTGGTCATCAAAATAAAATCCCGTACGACCTTTAGAACATACTACATCAACAATTTTCATTTCTCTTCACTCCGCTCTCTAAAATTTGTTGCTCTTCTTATCTCTAAGTCAGTATATTGCCATCCCCGGTTTTCGCCGGACTCTATCCAGTAAAAACCAGGGACGGCAGTAACTTTTATTTAACGGGGACGACCAACCAGGCGACCTTTCGAAATCGCATAGATGTCATCGATAACCATTTGGAAGCTGGCGCTACGGCCTTCGGCTTTAGCGCGCTCGTCAATCTTACCTTTGTGGAAGTCGATGATGTCTTTGCTGAACGGCAGATTGCCGACGTCAAAGAGGCGAACCGCACCACGATTGTCGCGTGCCGGTAAAATTTTGTTCAAGGAATATTGGCTAGGTGCAAACGGTACGTCGAGTACGCCGGCTTCAAAAGCACGGACGCTACCGACAGCATAGTCGCCATTGCCCAATTCAAAGACTTTGTCCAAAATGCAGCGGGCTTCCGCTTTAATCATATCGATCTCCGCTTGAACATCGGTAGTGATCGGGAACGGCTGATCCGCCAACATGTTAATAAGCTGTTTCGTAGTCCGCAAGCCTTGTGCATTCGCCTCTTTCGTCGGGATGCCCAACGCTTCATGCGGCGTCTTAACGATGACTTTCGTCGCTTTTGCCATCGCAGCTGCGGCAGCGCCCCAGGAAATAACGGCGAATGCTTTCGCTTCATCCTGCGGGAAACCGCCCATCCATTGATGGAAGACTGTCGTTAATACGCAGTCATTGTAACCATGTTTGGCAAAATACTCTTCCGCCAATTGTTCCAGCGCCTTGATGGCCGCAATATCTTGCACAAGGTTGCCGCATTGGCCGTAGCCGAGCGTGATATTCTTAACGCCTTGCTCAGCCGCCAGCAAACCTTCGATCACGGCAACGGAGTGTGAAATGCTCGGCGGAACCAGCGTACCGGTCAACGGGCCGAATGGTTCACGGTTGATTTCGACGCCATGCTCAGCATACAAACCGACAAGACGGTCGGCATATTGCCAGTCGCGGATCGTTTGTTCGAGCGATACGCTTTTCGCGTAAGGGATATTGTATGAGATGCCGCCGCCTTCATACGAAGTGAAACCGCCAGCCAGAGTAATTTCAGTCAAGAGGCGGGCATCCGGCGTGCCGTGACGCACTTGCAGCGGTCCGTCAACACTTTCGATCAGTTTGCGCACGCCTTTTACGCCATGATTTACGCCCGGAAAGCCGTTCAAGAGCGAACGTCCGGCACGTTGGCTTTCTTCAATGCCGTTTTGTGCTTCTTTGTATTGATTTTGACGTGTATAGCTGTCGATCGTAGTCGGCAACAAATCCGCTTCGCCTTCCGTACGCAGGAAGTTCAACAGGTTGATATGCTCATCGAGCAGAGCAACGCCGGCACGCGGCTGCGTCAACGTCTCACCGTTCTTTTTCGCTTTTACCAAACGCTTGGCAAAATGTTTTTTTGCCGGAATCGTCTGATGGAATTTAACCGCTTCTTCGAAGTCAACTTCGGCGCCAGTCGGCCATTGCGTCAGTACGTCTTTTCTCACTGCATGAAACTGGTCCAAGGACCACTTTTTATTCTTAAGTTCCACTATTTTTCCCTCCGTATGATATATTTTTTCATCATCCGCACCGCCGCATCCGGCGATTCTTCAGCCAGCAGCCCCATGGCCGCCAAAATGTACTCTTTATCCACATAATAATCCGGATCTTCCGGTTTCAGAATATGTGCGGCGTCATCACCAAACTGAATGCCCGCCAAAATCGCTTCCGGCGTCGGATGCGTCACAATGACGCCGCCAGTACCGATGACGCGTGTCACATTGGTCAAGTCTTTGCCAACCTGGACAAAAACCGGGCCATGTACCGTGAACATCGTTTCCAGCTGTCCGACATGGCGATCGGCCCCTAAGCGGGTGCACGCCTTGCCCATCGCAATCTCCAGTCTTTTTTCCGCCGTTGTTTCCGGCAGATGATCGACCTGGTTCTCCACCTTATGAATGTAGTCAATCGCCGCCTCTTCGCTTTCATCGGCATACCCGGCGATCAAAGGCGCCCCTGCAGCCTTTAAAAGAGCCGTCGCACTGTAACGCATGCCTAGGTCGCCTTCGACCGTACGTTTCGCGAACGGTTCGGGCAAACCATGCAAGGCTACGTTGGATTTACTGGGATTCCCTTTGGCAATGGAATAAATATCCGTGGTCGCACCGCCGATATCTACCACCATCAAATCGCCCCAACCTTTTTCATGCGCGGTGCCGGCGCTGAGGAGTTCCGCCGCTTTCAATACCGCAGCCGGCGTCGGCATCACCATACGGTCGACAAAGCTGTTCGCCTTGTTCAACCCTTTGGCCTCGACAATCTTTTTCAAAAATACATTGCGAATCGTATTTCTTGCCGGTTCAATATTGAGTTCATTCAAGCGCGGCATGACATTCTCCGTATGCTCGACTTCACTCATCACCGTCGACAAGAGTTTGACGACACGCGGCGCAACCGACTTGTTGCCGGCCACAACGGTTGGCACGTCTTTACCTAGCTGCGTAAGCATTTGCGCATTATGCAAAATAACATCTTTATTCCCGCCATCAGTTCCGCCTGCCAAAAGTAAAATATCCGGTTCCAACGCGGCAATTTCTTCGATTTCATACTCGCTGAGTTCGTGGCAAAACACCCCCAGCACCTTGGCTCCTGCGCCAAGCGCCGCCCGTTTGGCAGCTTCGGCTGTCAATTCGGGCACCAAGCCAATGGCGACCATTTTGAGCCCACCGGCAGCACTGGAACAAGCCAGCACTTTAGAAAATTCAAGCTTGCCCGTGCGCGAAAATAAATCCTCCAAGGCTTGGTTAAGACCATCCATGATATCGGTGGTCACTGTCGTGATTCCTCTTGCAGTACCCAGAATCTCTTCTTTCAACAAGTCCACTGCGGTGATTTTAGTATAGGTACTGCCGAAATCAATCAGCAGAACGTTATGCATGCTTATGCCCCCCGGGAGGCCATATCCTTATTCAGGTCTTCAATGACCTGGTCTGGAAGAATTCCCGGTTCATATACCCGGTCATACCCCATCGCCAGAAACTTGTTTTTAACTTCGGTAAAGTCGGTTTTTCCGACAACCAGATTGCCGCCGACATAAAGCAGCGTGTCGCCGATACCGGCTTCTTTGCAACGGTCCCGCAGGCCGCGGCAGTCAATTTCTCCATGACCATAAAGGGAAGCGACCAGGATTGCCTTCGCATTGGTTTCGATTGCTGCGCTTACAAATTCATTTTGAGGTACGAGAACCCCAAGATTAACAACCTCATACCCAGCAGCAGTCAGCGCATGGTTCAAAATTTTGTTCCCCACTGCATGACAATCGGCGCCGATTACGCCCAAGATAACCTTTACTTTTTCCTTTTCCATCCCTAATGTCTCCTTTTCTCTGCATTTTTGCTATGGTACCGGGAATTTTTATTCAAACCGTAAAGTTGAGCAGTCGCGTCAGCAACTGATTCAATGATCCACGGTCGATTTCATAGTAAAAGACGATGATATTCTGATTCGCTGTGACTAACGGGCCAACCAAGCGTTCCCCAGCCTCACTGGCCACAATGACTTGGTACGGCGCCAGCGAATCACGCAGCGCAGCCCGACCTTCACTTGGGACAAACTCCATCTTGATTTGCTGCAAACCCATTTTCGTCAAAAAAGCGGTCAGACTGTCCATAAATTCGCGATGATCGGCAACAACGGCCACACGCGTTTCTGCCGGCAGGCGAGCGATTTTCACCACCGCTTCCAAACAAGCCATCGTAGCAACCGGCACTACTTTTGCAGGATTATCCGTGATCGCCGCCACCGCAGCCTGATGCTCAAGCGGCGTGACAACCAACTGGCATACCTTCAACAGTTCCGCCGACTGTTCTGCCCCGAGCTCCGACAAGAGCAACGGTTCAAAGCGTAGATGCGCCATTTGGCCGATTTGCGAAATATAACGCTGAATGTATTCGTGCGTCACATCCACTACTGCGACCCGAAGTTCACGTACCGCTTCCGCTTTCTCTTTGGCCCGGATAGTCACAAACGCGGCAAACTGTTCCACCGAGAAACCGAGTTCAACGACTTTTCCCATCGCATCATCGATGATTCTCAGCAGCCGTTCCCGTCGTCCTCCCGTCTCCTCGCCAGTATTCGCACCTTTAACAAACGTTCCTCTGCCTTGTCTAGCCTCCAGCGCACCTTCCAGAAGCAATTCCTTGTACGCAGCGCTGACGGTATTACGACTAATGCCGAGTTCCGTTGCCAAATCCCTTTCCGTCGGAAGTTTAGAGCCAGGTTGATAAAAACCGCTACGAATTTTTTCCAGGATATGATTTTTTACTTGAAGATAAATCGGAACGCCCATTCGTTGCAAAACCATATGCTACCCTCCAAGATTGGGCCATTGGACTAATGGATCAGTCCAATCTGCGAATCTATTATTATTATGCCACAGAGTTCTGGCTCTGGCAACAATTTTCTGATTAAACATTCTTATTTTTTCCGTCACCTCTTCCCTCCCTCGCATCACCCTTGCCGCACTTGATGCTTTTTCTCACCATTCAAAAACAAACCTATCGACAACGTCGACAGGCTTGTTTTATTTCTTTCGCTGCGCACAACACTGTTATGCCGTCCGATCATTCGTCATCGCTATTAAAAGCCTCATCTTTCATTTGTTTCCAAGTTTGTCGGACTTCGCGTCGCACCACGAGTGTCCCGGCAATGCGATCGCCGAGACGCTGGTTCGATTCACTGCTCCAGACGGCCACCGCGGCAACCAGATAGAAGAACAATCCATCCGCAATGCGCGATACGGTTCTGATCAAGGCAGCCTGCAAATCGCAAGCCGTTCCGTCAACCTTTACCACTTGCAGTCCCAGCGCTAATTTCCCGGGCGTGCCCGCCAGCTTCCATTCGAAAAAAGTATAATAAGCAAAACCGGTAAAACTCATTAGAAAAAACGGTCCCCCTTCTAAAGAAAAACCCGTAGCGCTACTGCCGCCGGAAAAGATCGCCAAAACGAAGGATAGCGCAAATAAAATCATCAAGTCGAGTACAGTCGCGACTGCACGCATTCCGACGCCAACGCCTTTGCCATGAAAGTCGGGACGTCCGGCAAAAACCTTGAGCGGCGGCGGGCCCGGCTGTGGTGCATCTTTTAGCGCACCGCACGCGCTACAGAATTTCGCCTCCTGCGTCATCCGTTCACCGCACAGTGGGCAACTCGTCGTATTTAACGTAGCTTCCATCCTGGCGCCGCACGCTTGGCAAAATTTGCTTTCCATCGGCACTTCAATCTGGCAAGAAGGACATTTCATAACAACCATCCCTTTCTTTATCCTTTTATCAGTAACCCCCGATGGCTTGTTACTCGTGAAGATTATATTCTACACAGCCGCCTTTTTTTCCTTTTTTTACCTTTTATATAGAAAAAGAAGAGGCTGTTTGCATGCATCCTTGCTTCGCATTCAGCCTCTTCCTTTATAGTTCAATTATTCGCGCAGTCAAAACACCTTCATCCGTCACTTCAAGCAGAGCGCAGCTCGCTCTTCCCTGGCGCGGTAATGCGACGCTGCCGGGATTAAGCAGCAGCACTCCGTCTTCCCAATGACAATCCGGCAAATGACTGTGTCCGTAGATCACGCCTTGAACCTGGTATTCCTTCGCCCACCACACAAGTTCGTCGCAATTCCATTTCACGCCATGTCGGTGTCCATGCGTAAGCCAAAGGCGGCAGCCAGACAGCGTAATAAATTCATCTGCTTTCGTTTGTACCGAACCGTCGCAATTTCCCTTTACCGCAATGATCGGCGCGATCGAGACTTCAGCCAGCGCACTCGCATCCTGACTGCAATCGCCCGCATGAAGCCAAAGATCGACTTCACCCAACGCCTGCGCCGCCACCTTCAGTGCCGCGCGCTGACCATGCGAATCGCTAACGACGCCAATTTTCACCCCAGAACCCCCTTGAGTTTTTCAGCCATCACCCGCACCGCATTACCGCGATGGCTGATCGCATTCTTTTCCGCCATCGTCAGTTCCGCCATCGCGCGATTGCCGTCGGCCAAACGAAAGAGCGGATCATAACCGAACCCATGCTCCCCTTTTGCCTCATAGCCGATACTTCCTTCACAAGCGCCTTCACTGATGATCTTGCGACCGTCAAGATCAAGAAAAACCAGTACACAACGAAAACGAGCCGTCCGTTTTTCCTGCGGCACAGTAGCCAATTCGCTAAGTAATTTCGCGTTATTCGCGGCATCATTGGCCGCTTCTCCGCCATACCGGGCGGAATAAACGCCCGGCGCACCGCCCAGAGCATCTACCTCGAGCCCCGAATCGTCCGCCAGACAAGCCCGCCCGGTCGCGGCCAGATAATGTTGCGCCTTTTTCAGCGCATTTTCTTCAAAAGTAACGCCGTCTTCCACCGCTTCTTCGACATCCGCAACTTCAGCCAATGACAATAAACGCACCGGCAATCCAGCCAATGCCGCCTTCAATTCGACGATCTTCTTCGCATTCTTGGTCGCCACTACGATTTCTTTCATGCTTCACGCCCCACTTTCCAGGTCAGCGCGCCCAAGATATCCTTTTGATAGTCGATCAGCCCCTCAATAGCTGTTTCGCCCAGCGCAAGCATGTCATTCATTTCCTGACGCGAAAACGGACGTTGTTCGCCAGTACCCTGCACTTCAACAAATTCGCCGCTACCGGTCATAACGACGTTCATATCGACAATCGCGTTGGAATCTTCCTCATAGCAAAGATCGACCACCGCTGCGCCATTTATGATGCCGACGCTAGTCGCCGCCAAAAAATCCTTGACCGGAAAAGTCCGGTTCGCGTCATAAAAGCTGTCCATCGCGTCAACCAGTGCGACGAAAGCGCCGGTAATCGCCGCGGTCCGCGTACCGCCGTCGGCCTGAATAACGTCGCAATCCACCGTGATGCTCCGTTCACCAAGCGCCTTGAGATCGACGACACTACGCAGAGCACGACCAATCAGACGCTGAATTTCCTGCGTACGTCCCGTCACTTTGCCTTTGGCAGCTTCCCGCTGGTTGCGAGTATGCGTCGAGCGCGGCAGGAGCGAATACTCCGCCGTTACCCAACCACTGCCAGTCCCCTTTAAAAAGTGCGGCACTCGCTCTTCCACCGTCGCCGCGCAAATGACCTTGGTGTTGCCGAGTTCGATTAACACCGAGCCCTCAGCATATTTCAAATAGTTACGAATGATCTTTACCCGTCGTATTTCATCAGCCTCTCGGCCGTCTATTCGCTTCATTTTTTTCCTCCTATCCGTTCCAGACAATCCGTCTGACGGTTCTGTATATAATAATATTGATGCCGCCCAGCCTGTTTAGCCGACCATACGGCATCCTGCGCCTCCTGAAGGCAACGTTTGCAGGCATTTCGCGGAATGATCGCCGCATAGGCGCTTTTGCGGCCAAAACTGCCGCGTGAACTGGTATCGATACCCTGCCAGCCATAACAATGATGACAAAGCCGCGCCGTTTCCCGCTGTTCCTCCTCGATACCGCTGTCATCATAATAAACGCTGCGCCGCCGTTGCCACTCATCGCCCCAACGTGCTATTTCGCGTCGCTTCAAATTTTCGCGCTCCCGCCAAGTCTGGCGTCGTTCCTGTATCAATTTTTCAATATATGCGGTAACATCCGCCGATTGCGCCGGACAACGTTCTCTATCCGGTTCGATTACGCGACTGTAATCAAGTCCCGCCATTGCCAGCAGGATTCCCAGATTGACGTAAGGCAGCGCGCCTTCAATCGAATAGCCGCCTTCCAGCACTGCAACATCGGCGCGAAGTTTTTCTGCCAATCGTCCGTAGCCTTGCGCCGTGACCGACATGTTAGCCAGCGGATCACTGTAATGGTTGTCCTGTCCGGCTGAATTAATGATCAAATCCGGCTTAAAGTCAGCTAAAACCGGCAGAACTAATTCGTCAAGCACGCGGTGCAAACCCGCATCGCCGGTTCCGACCGGCAGCGGAATATTAAACGTCGTGCCGAACGCTGCCGGACCGCCCTGCTCTTCGACAAAACCGCTGCCCGGATAGAGGGTGCGGCCATCTTGATGAAAGGAAATAAAAAGCGTGTCCGGATCATGATAATAAATGTCTTGTGTACCGTCGCCATGATGCACGTCAGTATCGACGATCGCCACCCGTCCAATGCCATGATGCCGTCTGAGATGTTCAATCATGATCGCTTCCATATTAACCGTGCAAAATCCTCGCGTGCCATGCACCACCCGCATCGCATGATGCCCCGGGGGACGCACCAAAGCAAAAGCACGCGCCGTTTCACCGCTGCACACCGCTTTCCCCGCTTCGATAGCACCGCCGGCTGCGACGCGATGTGCATCCTTAACCAAACTTTCAAGCCCCGGCACGCCGATATGCACGCGTTCCAAGTCGGCCCACTCGGCCATGCCGGGACGATATTCTCTGATCTGCGGCAGATCCAGCACCCCTTCTTCAAGAAGTTGATCACGTGTATAAAGCAATCGTTCCTGCCGTTCCGGATGCGTCTGCGATATCGCCCAGTCAAATGCCGGAAAAAAAACCAAGCCCAATTCTTTGCGTTCCATATTCACGCCTCCTCAAGCCGCATTAAAACGCCCGGCGTCAATTGCATACGACACTGATAAATCCAACCGCTGCGATTGAAACCTTTGACAACAGGAAATGATTCCAAGGAAACCACTTCGCTCTCACCTTGCTCCATTTTCAATTCAGTCGCACGCTGACAAAGAAGCTGCTTCGCAAAATCCGTCACTGCGGCAACCGTCCGCACACCAACCGGCAGCGCCGCCTCAAGGCCGAGTTCGCCAACTGAATAACGGCCGGCCACGGTGTCGGCGCGCAGATTAATTTCAAGCGTCGGGCGGCTAACCGCCGCACCAATCGCATTGGCAACCTCGCCATGTTCCGGCAAAACGCAAGCCGCACCAAGCAAAGCCGCCGCCCGTTTCGCAATCGGAGCGGCCGCACCGCCGACGCCAATGACTCCTTGCAAATCAAGAATCACAGGCTGCGTAATCTCCGCCACCCGATAAACCGGTTTCGTTTCTTCGCGCAGCAGCATCTGTCGAATCGCGACGACGACTTGCCGTGCCGCCGCCTGCAGCACGGTTTCCGCCTTTTCCCGTACCGTCAAGCCAGGAAGAGCCAATTGATCCATCGCCGCTTCCGCTAATTTTCGCGAGCCGAACGAAGCTTCCTCAAGCACGATCATCGCATCCGACAGCGTCGGCACAGTTCCGCCATTCGCCATCGCCGGGCCGCGGCGCAGCGGACCAACGACTACCTCTTCGCCTGCCAAACGGACTTCACTATCGCCGCCAACGCCGACAGACAACAACTGAAATGCGCGTACCGCAGTCGGATAGCGCTCGACAAACGCACCGCCCGCCGCCAAAAGAGGTTGTCCATCCTGCCATAACGCCAGATCGGTCGTCGTGCCGCCCACATCGAGCGAAACCATCGTTCCGCGACAGTCGGTCAATGCCTGTATTCCCATAACGCTGGCCGCCGGCCCGGTAAAAATCGCTTCCACCGGCATTTCTCCGGCCGCCGTCAGCGGCATCGTTCCGCCATCCGCTTTCAAGATCACGAGCGGCGCTATGATGTCACGCGCAGCAAGCGCCTGATTGATCGCGGCTTCAAAATCTTTAAAGCGCCGCCAAACGGCGGCATTGAAATAAGCGCCGTTCGTACGGCGCAAAAAATTAAGCGAGCCGGATAATTTTCCGCCCAGCGTCACATGTTCGGCTTGGCGATGCTCTTTCAGCCAAGCATTCAGCTGCTGTTCTGCGTCGGGATTGCGCACGGAAAACTTGCCGGACACCGCGTACACGGAATCCGCCGTCTTCGGAATGCGCTGCTGCAATTCACCGTCATCAGGCGCTTGGACCTGAATACCGCGGTGATCCACATAGCCTGTCAAAAAGCGCGGCGTCACCGGCAATAAACCGCTAAGGTTCAAACCCGGCCCCGCCATGACAAGCAGTTCAACCGGATCGAGCTTGCCTTCCACCACCGCATTCGTAACCCAGGTGGTCGACAAGGCAACCCGGCTGATCTGACGTGGGCAGCGCGATACGATGTGATCCAGCGCGGCTAAGATGCCGACCAGCAAATCATCATGCGTCGTCGGTACCTTGACCGTTTCAAGCACACGGCCATCCGCGACCGCCACCGCATCGGTGAACGTTCCCCCTACATCAATTCCCAGCAGCATCTCTATCCCCTCTTTTCCATGGCATATGCGGCGCAGCCGATCGCACCGTTCAATTGCGGCTGCGGCGGCACGACAACTTCGCTGTTAAGTTCTGCGGCCAAGAGTTTTCGCACGCCTTGTCCCAAGGCCACGCCCCCGGTAAAGACCAGTACTTCGCTGTGCAAAGAATTCAGCATCGGTTTGATTCGTTTAAAAATCGTATAATTGACGCCCGCCGACAAAGTCGGAACGCTGTGTCCTTCAATAATCCGGCCGATCAATTCCGATTCGCCGAAAATTGCACAGGTTGCCGACAACTCTACCGGATTCTCGCTATGACTGCTTAGTTCTTCAAGACTTACGCCAAGAACCGCCGCCATATTCTCCAGATAACGTCCGGTACTGGCAGCGCATTTATCATTCGTGGCAAAATCGACCATGCGGCCTTTTTTAACTTTGATGACCTTGCTGTCCTGCCCGCCCAGATCCAGCAACGTAAAGTCGCTTAGCCCGGTTTGCCAAACCGCGCCTTTGGTATGCGCCTTCAATTCGGCAATCACTTCAACGCCAGCCAGATCCAGCGTATTTCTGCCGTAACCGGTCGCCACGACTTTTTCCACACCACCGGCTCCGATTGCGGCAAAATCCACTACCAGACCTTCCTCGGTACGTCGCCCATACTGACGATAAAAATCGACCGTAGCAAACACCCGGCTTTCTTTAACTCCCGTTTCATCAAGCAACACCAGTTTCACACTGCGGCTGCCTAAATCCAATCCGCAAAACATATCTTACACCTCATCGCAGCATTTCTAAAAAACTATCAAGCCGTAGTCGTGTCCGGGCATCCAGTTTTCCGGGCCGGTCTCCTTCGACCGTCAAAACCGGAACATCCAATTTTTGGCGAAAAATCATATCTTCAATCTGACGAAAACAAAAACTTTGCACATAATGGATGATGCCATCCAGATTGCGCCGCTCAATTTCCGCCTGAATGTCTTCAATTCGATCAAACACGCCATATGGATACGTGTAATGACGATATTGCTCAACCAGGTCCTCGATACCAAACGGCATCGCAAATTGTCGCTGCACTTCATTAAAGACGACGCGCGCGCCCATACTTTCCATATAGTCATACAAATCGGTGAAAATCGGCGGCACGCCAATATAGCCGATGCGCAAATCCTCGGTAAATTCGTTGCGCTTGGCCGCCTCCGCCATAAATGCATCCAACTGCGTTTCGAACAAGGTCGCGTCGCCGTTAAAATCACTGCAGCACACCTGATACAAATGATTCTCCGCACCGCTGACGACATTGTCCTGCCAGGTCATGCGGTCGAGTTCGGCAATTTTACCGCGCAATCCGTCCAGCCGACGTTTCACCGTCATCACCTGTTCCCAGTCGGTGCCCAGCGAACTCATCAGCTTTTCCATTTGCAGTTTCAGCAAATCATAGTCCCGGTCGTACGGATAGGCAAACGGTATCGTATCAATCCCCGCCAGCGTAAAAGTCTCCATCAATGCATGTGTGTTGCTGCAATCTCCCTGCGTAACGGCAATGACGGTATCGATGTCCTTTTGCCCCACCACAACGCCGTACAGTCCTTTGATCCAACCGCATAGATTGCGAGGATAACCGGCATCTTCCGCCATATCAATCATCCGGTTCGCCTCGGGATGCGTAATAAATATATTGTTCAAATCCACGGGAACATGTCCCGCCGCCAGAATAATTTCCACCGGAACGGTGGTCGTAACACCGATGCGCGCCATATGCCCGCCCCCTTGCCTTTCTGATAGCAACCGACTGGCGGACGCAACAAAGAGGATAGTGCACTTCCCTATCCTCCCTGCAAGCATCCGCCGGCAAGAAACGTCCTATAACGCTCCAGCCTTATAGTTAGTTGTAAGTGTAATACGAAATCATTGTTTTTTCAACCGCTTCTTATTTCCCCGCCAATACCTTGGCATAATTTTTTATAATAACGACCGGCGTTCTCTGCGACGCGTTACCAAACGGATTATCGATCAGGATCCGTGACAGCTCTTTCGGATCAACACCGGGCGATACGCCGACAATCAAGGCCCGTTTCAGATCATTAACGTCGGCAACGGCCGCGCCGTAGCAGCCAAGGCGTTCGCGAATCGCTTCTGCGACTTCAACCGGCTTTTTCGGTCCGAACACCAGGCACTTATCAAACGGAGGCATCGTGCCTGTGACATCATCGATCAGCGCCGCCTGACGTCCCGCCATCTGATAAAAGACGCCGCTCTTGCCGATGCATTTGGCCGCCATGCCAACCAGCATCGCGAAAGCCATACGCCATTCTCCCTCATAATTCATCGCGGCCTGCATGCCGTAGACACTGGACAGGCTGCCTTTTTGCGGCACAAAGCGGCACATGATGCGCGCCAGCCAGCCGGGATTCAAATCCTCCGGGCGCGTAAATTCGCCCTGCGTGATTGCAACCACGCTTTCCGCCACTGAAATGACGTCATCCGGCCCAATCAGATCCTTTGCGTATTTTTCAATCATATCGACAATATCATCTTTATCGGTAAGAATTCGCGTCTTTACCGGCACCAGTTCCAATTCCGCCATGCTCATTCTCCTCCTTTTGCAGCCAAGGCCGCCGCAAGTTCTTCCGAGGTCAGCACCAAGCGTTTCTTGTTGATGTACCAGTCGCTGCGCGCCACCACCTGATAAACAATATCAACCGGCAGATCCACGCGATTCCCCACCATGGCATCAAGCGCACTGCGCAAACCCATGCTCTTGCGATCCGTCAGACGCAGCGTTACATTCACCGCCTGCCCCGTGCCTTTAGGAATGATCACCGCTTCAAAATAATTATCGACGCGCGGCGCATCTTCCAGTTCCAAACGTCCCACAGCTTCCAGTTTGTCAAACTGTTCATACGGCAGCAGCGTACGCGGATACGCATCCATGATCGTTCCATCCTGACTGCCTTTGTTGACAAACGGCACACGGCAGGTCAATTCCATATAGCTTTCCGTTTCTTCACTTACGGCAAATTGCGTCCGCTCTTTCACCAGGAATTCGAATTCCGCATCGCCCTGGCCGGCAATATACAGCCGCACGGCTGCCGCCACCAAGACTAGTAAGCCAATGATTAGAAATACTACGTTCACGCTCAGGCCCCCATCCCATTGTTTTAATCACATTCATTTAGTATAGCAAATTCAGTCCGGCAATTCCACCTCTTCCAGACTGCACTCTCCATCTAAAATTTGCGTTGCCATCATTCGCACCTGCTCCGTTAGTGCGGAAAAGCACAAGCGAGTCGCGCCCTTTCGCGCGGGTCCGGCCAACAGTGCCTGCTGTCGCAATACTTCCTGCGCCGCAGTTGCCGTCTCCAGCGCCGGATTGATAATTGCCATCGCATCGCCGACCTTTTCGCGAATCAGCGGCGTCAAGAGCGGATAATGCGTGCAGCCCAGCACCAGCGAAGAAACACCGGCCTGACAAAGCGGCGCAAGATAACTGGCAACAGCCGCCTCCACCGCTGGACCGCTTAGCTGGCCGCCTTCAATCAACGGTACAAAATCATGACAGGGAACACCCGTCACTTCGGCGCGTGCGTTAAAAAGCCGCGCCTTCTCGGCATGCTTGCCGCTGGTAACCGTCGCCTGGGTCGCCAACAGGCCGACCTTTGTCCCGTAATTGAGCGCAGCCGCCATGCCGGTATCCACGCCGACCAGCGGAAATGCAAAACGTCCCTGATTTGCCTCCACGCCGAGCGCCGTCATCGTGTTGCAAGCCACAACAGCCAGCTTAACCGGTTGAGCGGCAAAAAAGCGTAGAATCTGCTGCATAAATGTTAGAATCTGCTGCGGCGGCCGTGGTCCATAAGGAACCCTGGCTGTGTCGCCGAAATAAATGATGTCTTCGCCCGGCAGCAATGCACGCAGCTCCTTTACCACGGTCAAGCCGCCGATACCGGAATCAAAAACGCCGATCGGCAAATTCTTTTTATCGTCCGTCATGACCGGCCTCCTGTCTTTCCTTTTCTTTTAGCGCCGCCAATGGCAGGTAGTACTCGTCCGGCAAACGACAAATCTTGCCGGATTGGTCGGTGAAGACATTGCGTGTGCGGCCTTCAGCCAACAGCACTTCATCCGCGCTGCGCACCACCCGGTAACTGAACGCCATCTTAACCCGACTGAACTCTTCCAGCGTCGCCTCGATGCGTATGGCGTCATCAAAACGCGCCGGCGCTTTATAGGAGCAGCTGACTTCGCCAATCGGAAAAAGAAAGCCAGCGGTTAAAAAATCGCCCAGTGTAAGGCCGGCTTTGGCAAGAAACGCCACGCGCGCCATCTCAAACCAGCGAAAATAATTGGAATGATGGACGACACCCATCATATCGGTTTCTACAAATCGAACCTTATCTGTTACGCTTACCATCATTACAGCCTCACTTCTATTGAATGAAAGACGGCACGCCCAGGGCATGCCGTCATCGTTATTGCCGTTATTTATTGTACTCTAATCAAAATACCTTGTCAAAACCCTCTGCGCATTCGTGTCTGGTTTGTCAGAAAGATGACAGGACGCAGGCTTTGCCGCATGCCTCACAGCGCAGCTTTGCGATAAATGCCCTGATAAAACCACGCTGCATTCGCCAGCAACAAAAAACTGGTAATAAAAAACACATAATGGATGCCGAACAGCGCCGCGATCTGCCCTCCGGCCACCGCACCGCTGAACGTACCGAGAAACTGCGCCGACTGGTTATAGCCGAACGCACGTCCGGCTACCGCATCCGGTACGCTGCGCCGCACCAACGTGTTAATTGAAGGCAGTAATCCCGCGGTAGCAAGGCCAAGGATAAAACGCAACGCCATCAGTTGCCAGGGATTTTCCACCAACGCCTGCGGAATAAAAACGATTCCGGCGACGATCAGCGCGGTCAGCATGACTTTTTCCGATCCAATTTTATCCGACAGCTTCCCAAGCCTTGGGGCAGCGATAAAGCTGGCCAATCCGGATGAAGCGAAAACCAGGCCCGAAAGCAGCGCCACATGCGTCGTGTCGTGCGACAGCTCCGCTATATATACGGTAATGATCGGTTCAATCGAATACAACGCAGCCTGCAAGACAAACGTCGTGATGATCAGCGTGATGACCAAGCCCTGATTCGGCAGTTGCCGCCAGACCTCTTGAAAGCCCAATGCCTCTTCTTCGGAACGGGTAAACTGCTCTTTAACAAAAAACAGCGATAAGAAGAATGCGACCAGCAGCAACACTCCGGTCGACAAAAACACACTTTGCATACCTACATGCTCTGACAAAAAACCTCCGACCAGCGGTCCGATCAACATACCGGCCATCGAACCGGTAGCTAACGTCCCCAGCGCCCAACCCGTATGATTTTTCGGCGTCTGCGTCGCGATCAGCGTGATCGATCCGGCATAGAAGCCGGAAATCGTGCCCTGCAATAAACGTAAACCAATCAATTGGTAAACATTATGCACGAACCCCATTGCCGTGACCACGACAGCCATGCCCAAACTGGCTCTGAGCAGCATCGGCTTGCGGCCGTACTTGTCAGCCGCCTTGCCCCAGATCGGCGAGACGAGCGCCATGACTAGCGTCGTGATGCCAAACGCAATGCCTGACCAGCGTTCGATCTCCGCCGTATTCTCCACGCCCAAATGCGCGATATATAACGGCATGATCGGGATAACCTGACTCAATCCAGCCGATGTAACAAACACGCCAAACCAGCATACCAATAAGTTTCTTCGCCAAATTTCCATCTAAACCACCTCACTTGCCTGCATCAATCGTTTGCGCGCTAGACTGTAGCGTAATGCCGTTGACGAACGTTGCAATCAATTGAAGATAACTTTCCTCTTTTTCAACTGCGCCGACAAACCAGCCCGCCATCTCCAGCGTCACAAAGCCATGCATCATGCTGCGCAGACCGCGCACCGCATGAATATGTTTATCTTCTGGCAGAGCGTATGCTTTCAGTACCCTCTTAATGACCGCCATCAAACTGGCAATCGCTTCCTTCTGCTCGACGCATTCACGATCCGGCGCGGCAATGATCGCCCGGTATAATCCCGGCCGTTGATGCGCAAAGGAACGGTAAGCGACCGCAATCGCCAATACGGCTTCCGCTTTTGCCTTGCCGATTGCGGCTTCACTGATCGTTTCCTTTAAAAGCTGCGTGCCCCATACCGCCATCGCCCGTTTTAATTCCGGCAAGCCTTCCATATGATTGTAAAGCGACGGCGTCTTTACGCCGAGTCGCTGTGCAACGAGCTTGAGCGTCAATTTACTCAGGCCCTCCTGATCGGCAATTTCAGCCGCCGCCATTATGATTTCCTTGCGATCCAAACCTACGCGTGTCGCCATTTCTTTCCCTCTTTTGCTCAATTCTATTTTCGCTTAACTAATTACATTAATAATAAGGCTAATCGCATTAGTTTGTCAATCTAAAAACAGCCCGGTCGATTTTTTTCGACCGGGCTGTCTGCGTTACATTTTAAAGCGCGCCGTAATTCCGTTCAGTTCGGTTGCCATTTGCGCCAACGAATCAGAATTCGAACTTACTTCATGGAAACTCGCGCTTTGTTCTTCGGCCGCGGCTGCTACCGTCTGCGCACTGACGCTTGTTTCTTCCGCCACTGAACCGATATTTTGCACATTGCTGACCACCGATTGCATGCCGTGTGCCGTCTCCTCGACTGCACGGCCGATCTGTTCAATGCCTTCTTTTACTTTTCCCAGTTTGCCAAGAATCGCCTGGAATCCCTGCTGCGTTTCATCGGTTGCCGTTTTTCCCGCAACGACTTCGCCGTTGGCTTTCGCGACTGCATCGACGGAAAACTGAATATCGGTCGTCATTTTACTGATGATCTCTTCAATATGGTTGGTAGCTCCGGCGCTTTGCTCGGCCAGTTTGCGAACTTCTTCCGCCACTACGGCAAAACCGCGTCCGGCTTCTCCAGCTCTGGCTGCTTCAATCGCCGCATTAAGCGCCAAGAGATTGGTCTGCCCCGCAATGTTTCGGATTGTGATTACAATGTCTTGAATGTCATCGGAACCCTTGACCAGCGCTTCAGACACTCTGGTAATATCGACCATCGACGTCCCGATTGTTTCATTTTGCGCCACCAGGCGATGAATCAGTTTCATCCCCTGATCCGCATCGCCGACCGCATCCTGCGTGACATGATTGACTTGAACCGCGCTGGCGCTTATCTCTTCGGCCCGTGCGCCGACTTCCTGAATTACGCCGCTAATTTCGCCGATGTGATTCGTGTTCCGATCGGCTCCGCCAGCCACATCGGTTATCGTTCTGGCGATATTTTCCGACACCTGCAACTGTTCTTCCACCGCAGAGGACAGTTCTTCGCTGGAAGCCGCCAACGTTTCAGCGTTGCGACGGAGCAGACGGACAATTTCCTGCAGTGCCTGTTTCATTTTAATCATTGCTTCCGCCATATCGCCAATCTCATCGTTGCGGCTGGGGTATACATCTGGCCGCGATAAATCGAGTTCGCTCAGCGCGACGATATCGCCGCGCAAATTGCCGATTCGGCGCGCCAGTTGACGGCTGTACCAGATCAGCAAGCCGATAATCAGCGCAATGCCCGCCAAACTTGTGACAATAACGGTAGTAAACAGCATCGCCTGTCGATCATTGAGTTCTTTGACCCGTTGCTTTAATGTCGCATCCTGCGAAGCCATCACTTCTTCGAACGCTTTGTTGACAAGCTCCGTCTTGCCGCGCGCGCCAGCCAAGACCGTCAGATAAGCCGGGTCATTGGCCTGTTTCAGACGCAGCACTTCTTGAATATCCGCCATGTATGAAGTCATTGCTTCATGCAGTTTTTCGCCCAACGCTCTCGTTGCGGCTGTCGGCACTGCGGCGCTGAATTCTTTTACCGCGTTGTCGCTTTGCTTGAACAAGGTCATTGTATCCGCCGCATATTTGGCATCGCTGTACGCGATATAGCCACGCAGTTCGCTGATCCCTTCATGGAAATCATCCTGCGCCTCCTGCAGGGCCATCGTACGCTGCACCGCGCCGGAGAGCATGTTTTGATAAGCCGCGCTGGTTTCTTTGAATTCATAGAGGATCACGCTCAGCAATACGACCATCAAGGTCAGAGCGATTCCCATCAGAATACCTAATTGAGCGCCAATCGGCATACGTTGCTTCATTGAAAATTCCTCCTACTTCTTTTTGTAATTGCGCATTTTTATATTTATGTTGCATAAATATCTTTTCATCTCGCGTCACTGTGACGCGGCAGAAACTTATTCATTTTCTTTGCTCCATTTGATCGACAGCAGCACCAATTCCCACAACTTAGCCAATTCGATATCCATTCGCTTCGCGTAAGATTGAATTATCGGCCAATCGCCGCGTTCGCAAGCCCGAGCCAGCTCCAACAAACGAAAGAATGCATTTTCCCGTCCCAAGAGCGCCTCTTGGACGGCTTCCGGCAGCGGCAGCAGTTTTAAAATGTCCGCCAACGGTTTATTCAAGAGCGCATCCACCAAGGAAAATAAGCCCATCGTGAAGGCTTCATCCCGATGCCGCACCAGGCCGATTTCGACCGCCACAAGTTCGCACAGCCGCCCGCGCACCAGCGAGTTCATCAACAATTCATCGCTTTTACCCTCGGCAATTTCTTTCAGCGCGACCAACGACATCCACTTGACAATTTCTTTTTTACCGAGCAAGGCTAACGCCTGCTGGATCGAACCGATCTGGCTTTTAAAACCGAAATGGGCCGAGTTGATAAAAGCAAGCAGCTTATACGCCAACGACACATCTTTTTGAATCGCGTTGCGCAGCTTATCCAGTTGCAATTCCGGCCGCCGAATTTCCTGTAACACTTTAACTATGCTGAGCTTATTCGCCGGGATGTCTTTCGCCGACAAAATCACCGGTTTGCTGAAAAAATAACCTTGAAAATAGTCATAGCCCAAGCGAAGCGCCTGCTCATATTGTTCATTCGTTTCCACTTTTTCCGCTAAAAATCGCACCGGTAAATGTTCACAGCGCCGGATCAGCCGCTCTTGTTCGAGCAGCCCCGTCGTTAAAAAATCGACCTTAATAATATCGGCAATTTCAACTAAAGGCTGAAAACGAGGCTGAAAGACAAAATCGTCCAGCACCAACATAAATCCCTGGCGCTTTAATTTACGACAGCTTTCAATTACTTCCGCATCCGGTTCGACCGTTTCCAGTATTTCGAGCACAACCTGATCCGGCGGCAGCAGACTCAATGCATTCTCTTTCAGCATTCTTTCCGTCACATTAATAAATATTCTTTTTCCGTTGGTAAGATAATCGAGTCCCATGACCCAAAGGCTGTTGGTGATAACGCTGGCGGTTGCCTGTTCACCGTCCGCCGCATTATATGCATTGACCTCGCTTTGACGAAACAGCATCTCATAGGCAAAAACGCGGAAGCCTTGTTCAAAAATTGGTTGACGGGCAACAAAAACTTTCACAAACGCGATCTCCTTTTTTCACTCCATTTAGCAAAGCATCATTTTGCATATTTGCAGTTTTCACGGCAGGAAACTTCACTTCGTGTCGGAACATATTCGGCTATCGTGCAATTGCGTCCCGATTGCTTGGCCTGATAAAGGTTTCGATCCGCCCGTTCCATTAACTGCTGCAACGTTTCATCCCGCTTGCCGAAAGTATGGATGCCAAAGCTGGCGGTAATGTGCAGCACGCCTGCTTTGGTAAATAATTGCGTCTGCTCGATGATGCGCCGCAGCTTTTCCGTAACCTTATAGGCGCCCTTATCTGAACAGTTATCCAAAAAAATCAAAAATTCTTCCCCGCCGTAACGCGCGACCCAGTCGCCGTTGTCGCTTCGGATATTATTTTCAATCGTTGCGGCAAAGCTCTTTAATATTTCATCCCCGACCCCGTGTCCATATCGGTCATTGATCAATTTGAACCAGTCGATGTCAGCCATCACAATGGAAAACGGCTCGCACTGTTGTTTGGCTTTTTTCATCGCCTTAGGCAATCTTTCGTCAATAAAGCGGCGATTGTAAATATCGGTCAGCGCATCCTTGGTCGCCCAGTCATGCAATTTGGCAATGGAGTGATACAAACGCGTATTCTCCTGCGGCAACTCGGTCAAAAGCCCGATCGTCCGTTCACTGATCAATTTGATCAATTCCAGCGCCACCATGCGGCCTTCTTTCTTCAACGGCATCGCTGTAACCATATAAATGTTGCCGTCCAATACTTCGGTTTTCACGAATGTCTCATTGTTTTCTATCGCTTGCAAACAAAGACATGAATTGCACTGTCGCCCTTTATGGCCGAAATGACGGCAAACTTCTTCTCCTTGCTGTTTTATCGGCTCATTCGCATATATACGTGAACCGTCCGCACACCCCAGCGCCGGTTCGACGATTCTTGCAACGTCATAATACTTTTTCAATGTATCTAAATCCGCAGCCAGCATATTTCCTGTCAACACCCGTTCACTCCTTACTGTTTACCCCTGCACTTTTTTTTAATTTCGTCTTTTCTTCAGACAGTACCACTGTCATTGCAAGATTCATGCCAAAAAAATGTTTTCTTCTGTTTCTTTTTTTCTTCTGCACACCCCTTATCCTTCGCGGCCTGATTTTAAGTCAACGCTTGTTTATTAATTACTGGGGTAAGTAAAAAAAGAAAACTTCTCACAAAAACTTCCCGGTTGGGAAGTTTTTGTGAGAAGTTTTTGTCACATTTTGCCGTCTTCTTTTTTCTTGCGCATTTCTTCTAAGCGGTACGATAACGCCCGGCGCGAAATGCCTAAATAATTCGCCGCCGCCGACTGATTTCCCTCATGCGCCGCTAACACTTTTAGAATAACATCTGCCGTATACTGTTTCAATGAATAGCCATTCGCCGGAATCGGTATCGCCAAGAGGTTGTCCTGTGACGCCGCTTCCGGCAATGACGTTACTCTCTGGCGCAGCAAACCGCTGATGTGCTCCGCTTGCAAAGTTTCTGCATCATAGGCAAACACTGCATATTCGATCACATTTTGCAGTTCTCTGATATTCCCCGGCCAGTCATATGTTTCCAGCATCCGTACTGCTTCACTATCAAACTGTGTAAACTTTTTCTTCTTCTGCTGTGCAAATTTTTGCATGAACAATTTGGCCATCGGCAAAATTTCCTCTTTTCGTTCGCGCAGCGGCGGTATAACAATATGAGCCACTTTGAGGCGAAAATACAAATCTTTGCGAAATGTGCCTTCTTCGACACGTTTGGCCAGCGGAATATTCGTAGCGCAGATCGAACGGATATCGGTTTTGATCTTTTTCAATCCGCCAACCCGGTAAAACTCTTTTTCCTGCAGGACGCGCAGCAATTTCCCCTGCAGTTCCAGCGGAATCTCGCCGATTTCATCGAGCAGTAGCGTTCCTCCGTAAGCCAGATCGAATTTTCCTTTCGCGCCTCTTGCCATGCTGCCGGTAAACGAACCCGCCTCATAGCCGAACAGTTCGCTCTCAAACAAAGTCGGCGCCAGCGCCGCACAATTGATGTCAACAAACGAGGCCGCGCTCAGTTGGTCAAAACGGCTGCCGTAATGGATTAGCTTTGCAACCACTTCTTTGCCGGTTCCGGTTTCGCCTTCAATCAAAACCGGAATCGAGCGATCCGCGTGCAATTGCTCGGCCTGCTTTGCAATTTTGCGCATGCAATCGGAAAATAAGCCGATGGCGCCAATCGTCGATTCGGCAACCAACTGCTTCATCTGAACCAGTTCCTGGCGCGTCTCTGCAGTCGCAGCGTGCACCTCATCCTGAAAGCGTTCGGTCAAACGCTTGTTTTCCCGCAACAACGCTTGATGTTCGGCGACGCGCTCAATAACCGAAGCCAATTCTTCAGGATTGACCGGCTTTTTCAAATAATCATAGACGCCGACCCGCAGCGCGGCAATCACCGCGTTGATGTCAGCATGCCCGGTAAACAAAACCACATCGGTTTGCCAGCTCTCCGGTCGCTTTTTGATGGCAGCCGCCAGATCAACACCCGACATGCCGGGCATTTGGATATCCGACAACACCAACGGATACTGCCCTTCGGCAAACTTCGTCAACGCTTCTTCGCCGCTGGCGCATTCGGTCACCTCATGATTTTGATGTTTTAAGAACCATAGCATAGCCTGACAACTATGCTGCTCATCATCTACAAGCAATATCTTCATTTGCTAGCCTCTCCTTGTCAGCCCTCCACAGGCAGGCGCAGCCGCTTATTCTTTCAGACGAACCAGCATCGCGGCGATGCGATCCGTCTGCGCCGCTATTTCCTTCATGCACTGGGCCAATTCTTCTTCCGGCAACTTTTTGCCTTGGTTCAGCATATATAAGATTCCTCCCGAAATCATCTTGATCGAATTAAGCGGCTGATTCAAATCGTGAAACATTTTTGCCGACATCTTCTCTTCTTCCATCGTTCCAGCTCCCTTTATCCACTTAGCTGCCGCGCTTTATTTCAACGCCGCCGCTATCCGTTCCGCAAAGTTCTCATCTTTTTCAATATAAGGAATTCCGAGCGCGGCCGCTTTGCGCAGCACCGCTTCATCTGTTTCGCCGCTCAGCAGCAAAAAAAGCAACTCCGGTTGCACCGCCTTCAGTTCGGCAAACAGTTCAAAGCCATCGGTATCCGGCAAATACATATCGGAAATCACCGCAGCATAGCCGCCTGCGTTGAATAGCGCGCGTGCAACTTCGCCCGTCGCCGCGCCGCTCACTTCGTGCCCTTCCATGGCAAGAACCATCGTGATCATATCGCGCATCAACTCATCATCTTCAATCAATAATATCTTCATCTGCCGCCTTCTCCTTTGCGTTTCATTTAGCCAATCAAGTTTTGCAGCGTTTCAATCAGATTGTTCTGATCGAAGGCGCCCTTGACGATATAGGCATTGGCGCCGACTTGAATCCCGCGCCGTTTGTCTTCCGGCTTTTCCCGCGACGTCACGATGATCACCGGAGTTTGGCGATATCGCTCATCCTGCCGCAAATGAGCGGTCAGACTAAAGCCATCCAGTTGCGGCATTTCAACGTCAGTAATCACCGCATCATACAATTTTCGGCCGGTTTTTTCCAGCGCCTCCAGCCCATCCTCCGCCAAGTCAACCTGATATCCATAAGATTCCAGAATGCTTTTTACAATCTCGCGCGTATTGCCAGAATCATCAACGACCAGGATTTTTTTGCCTTGTAAGGCAACGTCGCCGCCAACCGTCCCTACCTGTGCATTTTTACTTTTTCTGCTTTGCTGCAGCAAAGCCGCGACGCTTAACACGCTGATCACCTCATCCTGTCCGCCTACAGTAAATCCGGCAAGCAATGGCCATTTCTCCATCGATTCCGGCAGCGATTTTATCACCATATCGGCTTCGCTGACCACAGAATCAACGATCAGCCCTAAGCGATCCGGGCCTGAAGACAGCAAGACCACCACCATTTCCGCTCCTTCACGCGGCACAGGTTGCGGATAATCGAGCAGCGTCTGCAGTTCCTCCAACGGAAGAATTTGTTCGCGAACACGCACAGCACGCTTATTAATGACCTCAATGATCTGATCCTTCGCCACAGTCAGCACTTCTTGCACCGAATATGACGGAAGTGCAAAACGATGTTTCCCCGTCGCCACGATCAGCATCCTCGACAACGCCAGCGTAATCGGCACCTTAAGAAAAAAAGAGGTTCCTTTGCCCTGGACGCTTTGAATCCGGACAGAGCCTTTCAAAGTTTCGACAATCGTCTCTTTGACAACGTTCATGCCGACGCCGCGCCCCGATATATCCGTAATAATCGGACTCGTACTGAATCCGGGCAGAAAAAGCAAATCCAGCAATTCCATTTCCGTCATCGTATCCGCCGCCGCTTCGCTGATTAAATCCTTCTTCAGCGCCGTCGCTTTGACCTCCGGCAAATTGATCCCGGCACCATCATCATGAATGACCAAGGTAACGCCGCCGCCATCATAAAAAGCCGTTAAACGGATCTGACCACGGGGATTTTTCCCCTGCCTGATCCGTTCCTCAGAAGTTTCGATTCCATGGTCAATGGCATTGCGAATCATATGGATCAAGCAGTCCCCCAACTGTTCAATGATTTTGCGATCCAGTTCCGTGTCGCCGCCTTCACCGTAAAATTCGACTTCTTTTCCATTTGCCCGTGCAAAATCACGGACGCCACGGTTAATCCTGCCAAACAGCGTAGAAATAGGCAGCATGCGAATCTTTAACGTACGTTCCTGTAAATCGCAGGTCAAAAGATTTTCGACGACCATGTCATCCCGCAGCAAATCATGTACCTGCCGAACCTGACGCTGGATAGCGGTTACAGCATCTTTTCCTTCTTGCGCAAGCGCTCTCCCCTTGCCTTCCAGTAACGATAAAGAAGCCGTCGAAAGTTGCAAGAGTTCCCGCATTTTATCCAGTTGCGTTTTTTTCCGATACTGAAAAGAAACCAGCTCGCCCATTAATTGGATTAATTCATCTAATTGGTCCGAACGGATTTGAACGAAATCCGTTGTCTGCACGCTCTCCGTACTTGCTTCCTCTTGCTCTGTCATGCGTTCTCCTTGGAAAACAGCTGCAGTAAGAGGAGGCATCCGATCCGACTCGCGCTCTGCAGCCAACCAGGTTTTCAGCGCCTCACAGGCCGGAGGCAAGGTTTCCGGCAGTTCCTTTCCCTCTGCAACATTGGCGATCATTTCCCGGATTCCATCGACGGCCAACAGCAACTGGTCCATCACCGTCTGTGACAAGGAGCGTTGCTCGCTGCGCAATTCTTCCAACACATCTTCTATCCTATGCGCCACTTCAGAAATCGGCGTCAATTTCAGCATCCTGGATGCGCCTTTTATCGTGTGGGCAATGCGAAAAATCGAATCGAATTTCTGTCGGGAAACGCCGTCTTTCTCTAATGAAAGCAATTCTTTTTCCATCTGATCGCAATGTTTAGCCGACTCAACAGCAAAGCGCGTTAAAAAAACCTTCACATCCAAAAGCGTATCCCCTTCCTTATTCGAAGAGCAGCAACCTACTCTCTTAGACCATCAATCTGATGCCGACACAAGCGAATCAGATCGTCCAATTGAACCGCCAGCAGAAAAAAACTCAAACCATGTTCTGCAAAACCGCCCTGCTCCAAAATACGCATCACCACTTGATATTCACGTCTCGCATACGCATCCTCCTTGCGTAGTTGATACAGCTGCGCGAGAAAAAAATGCGCCAGCCAGCACTCCGGCGATACATAAACCGCTTTTTTAAATCGTTGTATGGCCTCTTCGCACTTTCCGGCGATTTTCGCCGCCATGCCCAATAGCAAATAGGCTTCCAGACAAAAAACATCCATCACAAGCACCGTATGACAGAGTTCCTCGGCTTCTTCTATACACTGCCGATTCAACAGCACATTGGCTTTTAGCGTATACGCCTTTGTGCATAACGGTTCACAGGAAATCCACCGATCTAAAGAAGCAATGGCCTCGTCATATTGCTTGTCCTTCAGCATTTCAAGCACCGTCGCCAGTGGATCGGCGTGCAATCGTTCTATCCTTTTCACCGCTTCATGCCGCTCCGGCAATAACGGCTTGCTGATCCATTTTACACTTTCTTCCGGCCTTTTTGGCCGCGTCCGACAGGGCCTCGCCCTGAGAGCCTCTTTTTCCTTTGCCGGGGAAAGTTTCGTTGCATCCTTCTTTCGATAATAAAAAACGTCACCGCTGTTTACCAGTTCCATCTGTTGCGTATCATGATACAGCGTTTCCGTACAACTGACAAACAGGCATCCGGCAGAAGCAAGCAATCCCGATAAACGGTTGAAGAGTTGCGCACGTTGGAGTTTTGAAAAATAAATGGATACATTGCGATAAAAGACAACGTCAATTTTTTTTAGCCACTCCGGATAGTCAGGTTCAAATAAGTTCAACACTTCAAAACGCACTTTTTCTTTTATCGTTTCATTGATTACAAAACGATCCGAACCGAGCGGTTTGAAATAACGACTGCGTAGCGCCATCGAACAGCCGCGGAAGGAATAGGGGCCGTAATTTCCAAGCTGCGCTTTTCGTATCGCTGCCGGATCCACATCGACGCCAATCACTTCAAAGTCCCATTCAGCTCCCACCCCCGCTATGTCAAGAAGCGCCATCGCGATCGAGTACGCTTCTTCGCCGGTCGAGCAACCCGCACTTAAAAAGCGAAGCAACGGGCGCTCCTTCTCTTGCGCTATTCGCTGCATCACGTGTTGGCGCATGACGTCGAATTGAGCCGCCTCACGAAAAAAGTAAGTCTCGTGCACTGCCAACAATTGGATTAACTGCAGCGACTCCTCTTCCCGCTGCAGTAAATCTTGATACTGTGCCAGAGTACAAGAGCCGTTCGCTTTGCAGCGTTTCTCTACCGCTTCTCCCAACAAGTCCAGCTGTCGGTGACAAAACTCCAAACCATAACGCTGATTGATGCATTGTCCTATCCGCTCCAAATCCAGACGTTGCAACATCGTTTCTTGATTCAGCATACGAAAACCGCCTTCTTAATCTCCGCAGCAATCGCATCTGCGGAGACGACAAGATCGATCAAACCGCGTTCAATTGCCAGACGCGGCATATTATAAATCAAAGAGGACTCTTCATCTTGAGCCATCGTAAACCCGCCTGCCCGTTTAATCGCCGCGATTCCTTCCACGCCGTCCGCCCCCATTCCAGTGAGGATGACGCCAACCACAGCTTCTTGATATACGTCCGCCGCCGAAGAGAGCAGACTGTCGCAACAGGGATGATAAATTACGCCGGGTAGGCAAGGCGACAACGCTACCGTTCCCTGCGCTGCAATCCTGACGTCATATTCCGGCGGTGCGATCAAAACGAGTCCAGGCAAAAGCCGCGCACCGTGCGTCGCGACGCGTACCGTCAGCGACGTCTTATGATCCAGCCAATCCGCCAGTTCTTCGGAAAACCCTTCCGAAATGTGTTGTGCCACCACAATCGGTGCCGGAAAATCGGCCGCCAATTGCGATAATATTATTTCCAGGATTGCCGCGCCGCCCAGCGAAGAGGCGATAATCACCGCCTTCAAATGCTCTTTTTTCATTTTGGCAGACATCGCATCGCTATTGGCGCGTCCTTCTTCCCTGCCGCTGATGTGGCGGATTACCTTCACCCCCGCCAATACGCGCAGCTTATGCAGCAATTGCCGGCGGCAGCGCGAATCGAATTCTTCTTTTTGAAACACTTCGAGCGCGCCCCGGCTTACTGCTTCACGCGCGAGACGTTCGTCGAGGCAGCCGACAAGCAGCAGGATCGGCGTAGGCTGATTTTTCATGATGACTTCAATCGCTTCCAAATCATCACTTTGCGGCGTTTCAACCACAATCATGATTACATCCGGGCACAAACGACGCGTCAGATTCACGCCCTCTTTCCCACTGCCGGTCACGCCAATCACCCGAATGCCGGCTGCCGCCATTTCACTTTCTGCAATCACAAGTTCGCCGACGATTAAAACCCTGACAAATGGTTTTTCCTCATTCATGACAGCTCCTCCTAGGCGTCGGTTCCTTTTCTTGCCGCAGTTTCACTGCCACGCTTGACAACTTGTTCCAGCTCTTCCGCCAAATCGCTCAATTCCTTGCTGATCGTCTTGGTTTGTTGGATCATTGTCGTATTTTCATTTGTCCCTTGTTTGATTTGACGCAGCGCGGTCAGCACTTGTTCTCCTGCAGTCTGTTGTTGTTGGATCGACAGGACGATCTGGCTGACGGCATCCGTCGTCTGATCGGCAGCATTCTCAATGTCATAAATAATCGACACAGTTCGCTCCGAATACGCCATGCCCTCTTCAATTCCCTTCGTGTTTTTTTCCGAAGCAACAACTTGGCGACTCACGGCTGCGACAATTTCCGTAATCTTCCCCTCAATTTCCTTAGTCGATTCCATCACGCTATCGGCCAGACGGCGGATTTCAAGAGCAACCACGCCAAAACGTTTCCCCGCTTCTCCCGCGCTGGCCGCTTCCAAGGCTGCATTGAACGCGATCAAGCGTGTCTGGCTCGCAATATTATTGATGAACTCCATGATCTTGCTAACTTCGTTCGACTTATGCCCCAAAGCAACAATTTCCTGAATGTTCACCTGGTTATCATTGTATATTTCTTTCATTTTTCCCATCAGGCCTTCTACCTCTGCGACGCCTTCCCGCGTCCTCTGCAGCGTCTGTGCTGCACTGTCGGCTACACCCTGACTGTGATTGGCGATTAGAACGGCCGAAGAAGAGAATTCTTCCATCGTCGCGGATATTTCACTGACCGAAGAAGAGAGTTCCAACGAGAAACTGGCTTGGGTTGTCACCGTATCTTCCATCTTCGCCGCATAATTGTTCACCTTGGTAATCGCACCCGCCAGCGGCTGAGTGATGTAGCGGTTGATAAAGAAAGTGGCCAGCGCCACAATCAGCAATAGCGCCAACGCCGAAATCAACAAATATCGCTGTACCGTACTCCAAATTTCCTGGTGAATCAAATTCTCTTCTTTCTGAACAGCCGCCTCCACATCATCCAGGTAAATTCCTGTGATAACAATCCAATTCCACTTGCCGATGGACTTGCCGTAGGACGATTTCGCTTCGGCTTTTGCCGCGCCAGGCTTCATCCACATGTATTCGACATTGCCTTCGCCTTTATCTCTGCACTGCTCAAGCAATTTCAACAAAAACGCGTTATTATTGGCATCACGCACAGCCGACAGCTCTTTGCCTTCCAACAGAGGGTCGATATGAACCACGACATTGCCGCTGCTATTAATCACCAAAAAATAACCGTCACTGCCGTAACGAGCGTTACGCACAAAATTCTTCGCCTCCGCCTCCGACATCGAGTTTGTCGTGCTAGAAACGGCCTCCACCAAATTCTTCATATTATCCGTCTTTTGTTTGTACAGCGTTTCCTGATATTCATGCAGACGGGTTTCGCCTCGCTGCAGCGTCGCGGAAATCGAAATATACGATAATAGCGCGACCAGACAACACATAAATAATGCCATGATCCCGATGATTTTAACTTTTAAACTGCTATTCATCATATCCTCCTTGCTTTTTTTCATTGCGCTTGCCGCACAAGCTCTTTAAACTGCAGATTTTTATACAGATCAAGCAATATGATTAACCGACCTTCCTTTTGCGCCAAGCCCCAGACGCCCAGCGGCTGCGCCGCTTTAAAAACCGCAGGTAACGGACGGATATCGCGCAGCGAAAGATTGCTCACCGTCTCCGGTTCAGGAATCAAAACCAGTATCTCTTCATGGCCCTTAACGCTGATCCGTTTTCGTCGCCCCTCTTGCTGCGAAACATTTGACCTCATCAATTCTTCAAAAGAAACGGCCTCCTGCGTTGGTGACGGATCCGCCAGATATGCGATTTGTTCAATATCAATGCCGTAACAACTTTCGCCGCTGAAGAAAACCAGCACCTCCAAAGCATCCTGATCCATCAAAGCCGTACCGCTTCAATCAATTGTTCTACCTTTAACACCGTAACGATCCGTCCCTGATAATCAAACTGGCTGGCGGCAAAACGCTGCCAGCCGACATCTAAACTGGAGAGAAGCGGCATATTTTCAGCGACAGACAGTTCGATAACATCCACGATATCATCCACGAGAAGTCCGCTGCGACCGTCTCCGTGACGCAGCAATACAAAAAAACAGCCTGCGCCGCTTCCGGCTTCAGGCACCGTTAGGACTTTCTTGACGTCAATCACGGCAGCCACATCGCCCCGAATATTCATTACCCCGGGCAATATCGCTGTTGCCCCCGGAATCCATGTGCTTGCGCTAAATGGCATAATTTCCCGCGCTTCACTGCCCGGGAGAGCAAATAATCGCTCTCCCAATTGGACAATCAACAGACCCATCGTTTCCTCATCCACTTCGACGACCTTTTCCGCAAAGCCGCTCTGTTCGATTTGTTTAAGAATCAAATCACTTTTCAACACATCATCCGTCACTTCTTTTGCCGAACCTCCTTTAAACGAAAGCTTGTCTTTTTACTATAACATACCTTTCAAATCGATTTTCATCGAGCCGATCATTTTTCCGGCAAGATATACCCGGTGAAATTCTTTTGCGGCAAATCAGAGAACTTGATTTCCTCGCGAACGACCCGATGCACCGGATAGCCCAGCATCTCCAAGACGACACGGTCGCTCTTGACTTCGCGTACAATCTGAAGCCACATTTCATTTTTATTTTCGATGCGCAATAATATCGCCCCCGGCTTAGCACCTGAAGCATCATACGATACCTTCCAGCCTTTTTTTGCCGCATTCGTCAGCCAAGCATCCACTTTTCCGCTCCAATCCATGCCGCCGCCCGGAGCAAGTTTGTCAAACTCCTTGATTACCCACACCGGCCCCCAAGATTCCCGCCAGCCTTTATAGACATGTTCGCCTTTCAGCGTAAAACGTTTTGCCTCAAACTCCTGCGGCGCTTTGTCGTAATCCGCCTGTTTCACCGGCCAAATGTAACCGATGAAAGACTGCTTCGGATTGCGATACAAGTCTAGCCATTTATATTCCTGTTCAAAGACATGCCCGGTATCGCCGCGTTCCGGTTCGACCGATTCCGCAACGGCTCCCCACGCATAAACCTCTTTAATAATCGCCAACCTTGCCATATGATTTTGAAAATCCGACACAATCAAGATGGCGCCGACCGCCGCATCTTTCGGCCCCCGCTTGACGACCCAGCCTTTGGCCGCCGCCTTATCGATCCATTCATCGACGACTCCCGGCGTTTTCATCTCCTGCGTCCAGTCGACGCCAGGCGCTGCGGCAACCTTGTCAAACTCTTTCAAGACAAATGCAGGCCACCAATTCTCCGCGACGTTTTTGTATTTATCATTCGACGCGGCGCGCGGGTTACTGCAATAGTATTCTCCTTGATCCTGCACCTGCGCCGCCGCACTCCCTGCCGCTACACTCATTAGCAGAGCAATCATTACTACCCCTATACTCCATTCACATCTTCTCATCAATATGACCCCTTCCCGTGCTTAGACTCGTCCCTTGACTTCCCTTCACTTCTGTACAAGTTTTAGCACTCCTGCCGGTTCCTCACTTAAAAAACTTAAACAAAAATCGCGTGACCTTTAAAAACTTACTAAAATCAGAACCACCCGTCTAACGGGTGGTTTGCACTGAGGCTATAAGCCTCTATTACTAGCCGGCGTCTCAAGACGCTGGCTTTCACTTTGTTCAAGCCACTACGGTCTAATCACTTTTGCTATCCCTAAAGGGATGTTTGTACTACTTCACGTTACCCTTAAAAGGGTCATCGTACTCTCGTACATTCAGTTTATCTATTGCTTGATCATGTTTTTCTTGTTCTTGAATGTACTTCTTGATCGTCGCTTCATTTAGCCCTACTGTACTAACATAATATCCTTCTGCCCAAAAGTGCCTATTCCCATATTTGTATTTCAAATTACCATGCTGTTCAAATATCATTAGCGCACTTTTTCCTTTTAGATACCCCATAAATGCAGAAACACTGAATTTTGGCGGTATCGATACTAACATATGCACATGATCGATCATTAGATGACCTTCTATGATTTTTACGTCCTTATAACTGCATAGCCTTCGTAATATTTCTCCTATGCTTTCACGATATTGACCATAGATTATTTTCCGTCTAAACTTCGGCGTAAATACTATGTGGTACTTGCACTGCCATTTTGTATGTGCTAAACTTTGTCCCATAAAACTCACCAGTCCTTTCTTTGTATAGTGGCCTGAACACCCTCTATTATAAGAAAGTGGTGAGTTTTTGTATAACAGTTGTCA
>NZ_JAUAOA010000024.1 GCF_030542965.1 Azotosporobacter soli | reverse complement strand
TGAACTGAACCAATAAAAACGGACAATGACAAAACACCCCCAGTTGTAGATAATTAATCTATGACTGGGGGTGTTCATATGTCAGGGCAAAGAGGAATAAAACATTTTGGAGAACACATTATTCTCGACGTTCTAAAAATGAAAGAAGAAGGCAAAACGAATCGTGAAATTAGCGAGTTCTATGGATTTAAGGATAAATACGTAATCAAAGAACTAATCCGAAGACACAACCGAAAACAAAAGATGATTGAATCTGGAATTATTCCACGGAAAAAAGGCAGACCGCCTAAAAGCTATGTTACCATACAGGATAAAAGAGATAATGAAATCAAGCGTTTAAAGATGGAAAACGAACTATTACGTTCTTTTCTTCAAATCGTTGGAAGGAAGTGAGGCCATCTGTAAAATACATGGCAATTTATAAAAACCAAGACAGCTATTCTATCTCTGCAATGTGTGACTTTTTTGATGTATCACGCAGTGGGTACTATGATTTTGTTCATCGCATGAATCAACCGAATCGCAATGAACGAATCGTAGCAGAAATTGCGGTATGCCAAGAAATATCAAAAAGAACGTATGGATATCGAAGGGTTCATTTGTGGCTTCAACAGAATAGAAATATATTTATTGATCCGAAAACCGTTCTTCGCTTAATGAGCAAATATAATTTATTATCTCAAATTCGCCGACGTAAAAAATACAAGAGAATGCAGCAACAACTTCATAAATATGAAAATCTACTCAATCGTGATTTTGAAGCAACTGCGCCGAATCAGAAATGGGTTACCGACATTTCATACATCCATACACTCCAAGGAATCCTGTATTTATCAATGATACGCGATGCGTTTGATCGCAGTATTATTGCTTATAAAACAGGAACAGAACAAACTGTAAATTTAGTTCTTGAAACAATTCGAACTGCCATGAAAAAGGAAAAAGTCACTACAGAGCTGCAACTCCATAGTGACCAAGGGTTTCAATACACTTCACAGGGGTATTTTAACCTAACTAAAGAGTATGGTATTACACCGTCCATGTCAAGGCGAGGAAATTGTTATGATAACGCATTAGCTGAAAACTTTTTTAGTATTTTGAAAGCAGAATGCATTTCGAGAATACATCTCAAAACATTTGCAGAGGCTAACGAGGTTATCGATGAGTATATCTATTTTTATAATTTTGAACGCATTCAACTAAAAACAAAACTGACACCGTATGAAAAACGATGCCAGTTTGCGTAATTTAAAGCTATTCTACTTCTGGGCGTTTTATTTTATGTACGTTGTTTCTGGTTCAGTTCACGCTATGACAGGGGCGGTGATTTATTTGCAGTTTACAACAATGATAACGCCTGCAACTGCAGGCGCAACTCTGCAGCCGAGCGAAAATGAATGCCCTTAATGCCTAATCGTTTGCTCGCCTCGATATTCTCCAACGTATCGTCAATGAACACCGTTTCCTCTGCCGTCAGTTGGTAGCGCTGCAACAGAGTCTGATAAATTTCCGTTTCCGGTTTTAACAACTTGACTTCATAAGAAAAGATTCCGCCATCAAATACACGAAAAAACAAATGTTTTGCACATACCGCCTCACGCGCCGCCTGGTGAAAATTAGATAAAATCAACAAACGACAGCCCTTCGCCTTCAATTCTTGCAAAATGGCAACGCTGTCCGTTTTCGGCTGCAACAATTCATACCAGTCTTTCATAGCATAACGAATTACTGTTTCAAGCTCCGGGTTGCGACGGACAAACCTTTCTATCGCGTCAGCTTCGCTAATCGTGCCGCGATCCAAAGCAAGCCATTCTTCACTTTGAAAGATAATTTTACACAACCGAATCGCTAACGCTTCATCGTCAATTCGACTGCGTAAATATTCGAGCGGCTCGAATTCTAGCAGCACCCTGCCCAAATCAAATACAACCGTCTTGATCATAGAGTTTTCTCCTTCCCGCCATCGAACTTAACGTATTTCGATTTTCCACCATCGAGAAAAATCAAAGCACTCAACAAAAAAGCCTCCTGATTCCTCAGAAGGCTTGCAAATTCTGGTGGAGATAAGCGGGATCGAACCGCTGACCTCTTGAATGCCATTCAAGCGCTCTCCCAGCTGAGCTATATCCCCATTGTCCGTCATGCACGTTACCGCCGCACGAGCATTGTTAGTATAGCATATCCATAATTCGCTTTGCAACCTTTTTAGTGAACTTTTTTCACTGTCTCTGCCGCTTCCAATATGCGTAAGCGATCCCGGCTACGAGCGTGACAATAATAAATTCTCCGGCTACCTGACGATAATTGACGCGCTTGGCGCCAACCGGCGGCTGAAGGATGAATGCATAACCGAGGTCAATTGTCGCCAATTTTCCGGTATTGCCGACGCTGGCCGGGATCTTGCCCTGCCAAGGCAGAATCGTAAATATCGCTATCAAGGCAATCGCATAGCTGATTTTAAAGATATGTCCTTTCTTCATGCGTAGCCGCCTCCCATTGCCTGCTGCAGTTCATTTAACAAACGCCACGATTCGATTCCACTTCTAATTATAGCAGGTATCGTTTTATTTTCCAGCGAAGCCGCTGATTTCCCTTCTTTTCTCTGGTAAGAAACGCCTCTTTTAAGTATAGTATAGATAAGAACCATACTGCATCTCGCCCGGCAAATGCAGGCTACGAGGAGGGATTCCTATGCGAAACGTAACGATTGATCAGCTTCGCCCCGGAGATATCATCGCCCAGCATATTTTAAGTCAGGACAATTCGATTCTCTTGGCTTCAGGCAGCATCCTTACCGCCAAAACCATCGAAGCGTTGCAGAATTGGCAGATCAAAATTGTCCGCCTACGTGAAGAACAAGACAGTGATGAAGACGTCAAGCTGGCGCTGCAATTTGATGATATCATTCGTCCCTTCCAAGAACTGCCCGATGCCCCGCCAGCACCGCTTCCTGAACAGGTTGGCGAGACTGACGCGCCGCAAAGGAAAGAACCGTTACCACCCTCGATCATCAATGAAAAATCAGCGCGGCAATACGACAGCATTTGCACCAAAGTCGCCGAAATCCTACGTGATCGCCATCTTTACACCAACGTTGCCACCTTGGAATCGATGGCGCATATCGTTCATCGTTTCGCTTCTAGCACACCGGGAGCAATCGGTTATACGTTAAAGCCGACCATATCCGAACCCCCTCTTAGGCGTTTGGCGCTTCACAGTCTGGCGGTCGCGATTATTTCTAACAAATTAGCCTGCCTACTCGGTTACAACGACGAACAGATAAAAACAATCACGCTCGGCGCACTGCTGCACGACATCGGAAAACTCGCGCTGCCGCCGACAATTCTTGATCTGACCCGGCAACGCAGCAATGACGAAGAAGCCTTATACCGCTCTCATGTCAAAGCGGGCGGCGATTTGTTTCTGCGCAAACAGCTTCCGGATGAAGTCCTATCGATCCTCCTGCAGCACCATGAATCGATCGACGGCAGCGGCTTTCCAAAGCAACTCAGGGGCAGCCAACTCAGCATTGCAGCGCAAATCGTCGCACTGGCCAATCGCTTTGATGCGCTGATCCATGACGACAGCGAACTGCCGGATCTTTTCACGATTCGTCCGCGCCTCTTGCGCGACAGCAGCGGAAAGATCACCGCTGACATCATTGATATCTTTGACCGCTATCTGGCGACCTTTACCTACAGCGTCAACGTGCTGCTCAGCGACGGGCGCACAGCCGAAGTGCTTTATACGCATTCCGCATTCCGCTTCCCAGTTGTAAAGACCGGTAACGGCGAACTGCTCGACCTAAACAAGCAGCCCGATTTGAGAATCATCCGCCTTAAAGTGTAACGCATGCGCGCCCCATAAAATACAAAAAAGGTTTGAAACAAAATGTTTCAAACCTTCATTTTTCTGGTGGAGATAAGCGGGATCGAACCGCTGACCTCTTGAATGCCATTCAAGCGCTCTCCCAGCTGAGCTATATCCCCAATAACGTCGCTGCCGCAAGACGGCTTACCGACATTTATTATTATAACGAGATCATTACATAATGTCAATTCTCTTTTCTTCTTTTTCTCGTTTTAACTCTAATAAAAAAGCGCCGCAACTGCGACGCTTTTTTATTTACAGCGCTTTCTCGTCCACTAAATCAATCAGCTGCGCAATTTCCGGTTTGGAAATCTGTCCGTTCGCTCCGAGCGCATCGCCTTTGCGGCGCATTTCTTCATTGATCAGCGAAGAGAAAATAATGACCGGCAAGACCGTCAGATCGCGGTCCTCACGGATTCGTTTCAACAAATGATGTCCATCCATTTGCGGCATTTCGATATCGGTGATGACCATCTGAACCCGCTTTTCGATCGGGGTATCTTCCTTCGTCATCGCCTCCAGCGCTTCCCACGCCTCTTTACCATTGTTGTAAGCCAGAATATTCTCGTAACCGGATGCTTTAAGCGTATTGGTCAGGAGGTCGCGTAGCATATGCGAATCTTCGGCGACAACGATAGTTTTCTTTTTCCGGATGTCGCGACGATCGACAGTAGCCTCCGGCACCGTCGTCAGCTTGATGTTAATCTCCGGATTGATTTCCGATACAATTTTTTCAAAGTCAAGCAAAATAACCATCTTGCTCGCCATTTTAATAATACCGACCACCATTTCCGAATTCGTAATTGTGGGCGGCGGTTCCATCTCCGTCCAAGAAACGCGGTGAATGCGCGAAACTTCGTCGACCAGGAAACCGACATAATAGTTGTTCAGCTCACTGACGATGATGTTTTGGCTTTTCGCGCCGCTGTCTTCCATACCCAGACAACGCGGCAGATTAACGAGCGGCATGACTCTCCCGCGCAAGGTAAAGACGCCGTCCACATACGGATGCGCATTCGGCATCTGCGTAATCGGCACCTGGTTGATCACTTCTCTGACCTTGGCCACATTGATGCCATAATTTACTTTACCAACTGCAAACTCGACAATCTCAAACTCATTGGTGCCTGTTTCCAGTAAAATTCCTTTTTTGTCACTCACTTCACTCATCGTAACGCCTCCAACCTAATCAAATTTATACCGCACCCGAGCCGATCGCCAGAAAACACGGTTAAACTCACTTCTATCAGCATGTTTAACTTCTCTATAAAAGACACTTTTCCTTCTTCTTCGCCCGGTTAAAAAACAAACAAAAAAGAACTTATCACAAGGAATTTTGCAATAAGTTCTCTTATTTATTCTTTCGGCTCAAGCAGCATCGTCCAGCCCTCTTCTTGACGGACTCGCCCGTCGCGCATCAAACGTCCCAGCGAACGTTTAAACGCGGCTTTGCTCATGGAAAATTTTTCCCGCACCACTTCAGCCGACGTAGTATCGCCATACGGCATACGCCCCTGGCGAGCTTCGAGCACATCGAGAATCGCCTGCGCATCTTTGTCGATCGCGTCTTCTTTCGGCAAACGCATGCTGACATTGATGCGGCCGTCTTCCCGAATAAAAGTGACGCGCACCTTTACTTCATGGCCGACCAACAATTGTCCAATCGCTTCACTGCGATGCAAATATGCCAGATAACGCTCCGGCATTACGAATAAAAACCAGCCGTCTTCGCCGGCATTGTAGATCGAAGCCTCTAACCAATCACCCAGCTTTGCCGTTGTTGCCGGTTTAGACGCACGACGCAGTTCATCTTCGACTTCCATCGTGACCGCAGGTCGACCACTTTTATCGGTATATAGTTTGACCCAAATCCGATCGCCCTCTTTGAGACGGCCGCGCATGCCGGCAAACGGCAGAAACACGCCGCGTTCCGCGCCGATATCGACGAAAGCGCCGTCTTTCGTCGTATTGATGACCTGCACGCGGGCGACCTGCCCTTCTTTCATTTTCGGCAGTTTTGTGCTGGCCGCCAGTCGGCCTTTAGGGTCGAGATATAAATAAACCTCCACCTCATCGCCGATTTTGATTTCAGCAGGCATCCGTTCTTTATAAAGCAGAATATCTTCACTGGTATTGCCGGTTCCGCCGTCAAGAAAAGCGCCTAAGTCCGACATGCGGACGACTTTAAGCACCGCGACTTGTCCCGGACTGTACGGGCTGTTGTTTTCAGTCTTCATATACTTCTACCGGGGCATCGGCCCAGAGCCTTTCCAAATTATAGAAAGCACGATCTTCTTCCACAAAGATATGCGCCACGAGATCGCCAAAATCAAGCAATACCCAACGCGCTTCACGATAACCTTCTCGGCGCAGCGCCGATACTTTGACTTTATCCAGCTCTTTCTCAATGTTGTCGGCAATCGCCTGCACTTGCGTCGTCGAAGTCGCACTGGCAATCAGAAAATAATCGGTGACGTTCGATAAACCTTGCATGTTAAGGATCATGATCTCGCTTGCTTTTTTATCACTGGCCGCCTTTGCCGCCAGTCGGGCTATTTTTTCACTGTTATTCGAATCCATAAAACCCCTCCTCATTCTTTATCACTTCCCATTATTGGCATAAAACAATTCATTCACCACTTGCCGCGCATGCTCCTCGTCCGCCTTCCAATACCACTGCCCTTCAAGCGAAACCGCTTGCCCCGGCAAAAGTTCCACTCTCATTTTGCTTAGACTATCGCTGCGAAGGGCTGTAAGCAGTTTGAAAGCAACGCTTGGCGTAAGATCCGTTTTCAAATATTCTCCCGCATGATTCCATAAGTCAGGCAGGCGCGTCACAATCTCCAATTGGAATACTTGTTCCGCCAACGCTTTCATAAAGATTTGCTGGCGCTGCATCCGTCCGATATCGCCCATTTCATCACTGCGGTATTTCACATACTGTCCGGCCTGCAAACCATCCAAATGCTGATAGCCGCGGTTCAAATGAATCTTCAGATCGGAGTATGCATCTTCATAGTTCATATTCTGATCGACATAGATCTCAACGCCGCCAATCAAATCGACCAGCTGGGCAAAATCCTGACAACTCAGTGCTGCATGATAGGCGATCGGAACCTGCAGTGCATGTTCGATCGTTCGCATCGTCAATTCCGCTCCGCCATAGACGTAAGCCTGTCCAAGCCTCTCGACGCCTTGGCGGCCCGGCAGCGTAACCATTGTGTCTCGAGGAATCGACAGTAAATTGACGCTGTTGTCTTCCGGATTGATGCTAAGCAGCATTAAGGCATCCGCCTGCCCCTTCGCCACTGATGATTGATTTGTACTGTCATCAACGCCGATTAACAAGAGCGTAATCCGTTTTCCAGCCTTATCTGCATAAGGAGAGACCGGTTTTACAATTTTCGGCGGCGGCGCCGGCGGCGTAAAAGACTGAACGGCATAAGCCGCACCGCGCACCACGCCCCAGACCATGCCTGCCATGATCAACAGCAATAGCAGCAACCGCCCCCAACGAACTTTTCGTCGTTTTCGTCTCACCCGCTTCACCACTCGTTCAACACCCCTTCTTGCGCTGGCGCAGCTGCAACAGCAGCCAATTTCGCCCCTCCACCGTTGCCGGATGCAATAAAGCACCATGCCGGAGAAGATGAAGGATACTTCCATCAAACGCTTTTAGCAGCGCAGCCTCCAGGTCACGCTCCGCTAACCGCCTTAGCTCGGTGACGCCGGGAAAATCGCGGCCCGGTTCAATCAAGTCCGCCAGATAGAGGATTTGATCCAAACGCGTCATTTGCGGGCCACCGGTCGTATGCAACGCAATCGCCTGCAACACGGCTTCCTTCTTGACGCCGTAACGCAGCCTGGCCCAATTTGCGGCAAGCGCCGCATGCAAAAGCACTGGTTCGGCCTCTTCTTCTACGCCCCATACCAGGCCAGCCTGCTGCGCCGCCAGCATCATTTCCTTATGCGTCAGTTCACGGGCGCAGTCATGCAGCAATCCGGCCAGCATCGCATCTTCGACGTCAACGTCATGCACTTTTGCCAACTTAGCTGCAGTTTCCGCAACCTGCCTCGAATGCGCCAAACGCTTCGGAGTAAGGTGCTCAGCCAACTGACGCAGGATTTCCTGCTGCCGTTGCTTGTTCATCGATACAAGCCCTCTTTCTGAATATAGTGTTCGACCGCTTCCGGCACAATATAGCGCACCGACTTTCCTTGCTTGACGCGCTCACGAATATCGGTCGCGGAAATGGCAAGTTCCGGCGTTTCCAGCCTATGAATGCGGCATGCGCCAAGGTCTCCATAACGCGCGATGACCTCTTCCAGACCATTGCAGCCCGGCCGCGTCGCCGCAACGAATTGGCATAATTCCAACAGTCGTTCGGGTTCGCGCCAAGTCGGCAATTCGATAATGGCATCTGCACCGGTGATGAAATATAAATCGGCCGCCGCGCCATAAATTCTCACCAGTTCGCGAACGGTATCAATCGTATACGAAGGGCCTGAGCGGTTCATTTCAATATCGGAAGCAAAAAAACACGGATGGGACTGTACGGCGAGAACCGTCATCAAATAGCGATGCGACGCTGCCGTCAAGCCGGCGTTCTCTTTATGCGGCGGACTCGCAGCCGGAATGAAGAGCACTCGTTCCAATTGAAATCGGTCGCGTACAGCTTCCGCAATCACCAAGTGTCCAAGATGAATCGGGTCAAACGTCCCGCCCATGATGCCAATCCTGCATTTCTCGATTTTCATAGCCGCAAATCTCCTCGCCACAAAGCAATGCCGATTCCCAACACCAGTGAAATCAAAAGAATCAGGAGCAGCGCTTTGCTGCGATCCAGCACGTCATGCCGCCCTTTCTCCGTATTCAAATAACGCCACCAGCCTAAGAGATATGCTTTGATCATTTCAAACCGTGCCTTCTTTCTTTCCTTAAGCGTCGCTCAGCGTATTTGTCCGTCGCCATAAATGATATATTTGTAACTGGTCAGTTCTGCAAGCCCCATTGGTCCTCTGGCATGCAATTTCTGCGTACTGATGCCGATTTCAGCGCCAAAGCCGAATTCGCTGCCGTCCGTGAAACGGGTCGATGCATTGACGTAAACCGCGGCCGCATCCACTTCTTTTAAAAAACGTTGCGCCGCGTCATAATCTCGTGTGATGATCGCTTCCGAGTGACGCGTGCTGTACCGGTCGATATGATCCAGTGCAACCGAGATATCTTCGACCACTTTGACCGACAAAATATAATCGAGATATTCCGTCGCCCAGTCTTCTTCACTCGCCTCCTGCAGGCCAGAGCCGTACGTCCTCGTTTGCGGGCAGCCCCGCACCTCGACCTTTGCCTCTCGCAGCGCAGCAAGCATTGACGGCAGGAATTCTTTTGCCGCCGCCTGATGAACCAGCAACGTCTCTAATGCATTGCAAACGCCGGGCCGCGACGTCTTCGCGTTCAGAACGATCTTTTGCGCCATCGCCAAATCGGCTGATGCATCAACATACGCATGGCAAATGCCGGTTCCCGTTTCAATCACCGGTACCGTGCTGTTTTCAACGACAGTCCGAATCAGCCCCGCCCCACCGCGCGGAATAATGACGTCCAGATAACGGTTGAGCCGCAGCATTTCGCGCACCGCCTGCCTGTCGGTATTTTCGACAAGCTGAATGCAGCCAAACGGAAGACCGCAGTCTTCTATCTCTTTGGCCAGCACCCGGCTAATCGCCGTATTGGAATGAATCGCTTCCGAACCGCCTCTGAGCAGTGCTGCATTGCCTGCTTTCAGGCACAAGCCGGCCGCATCAACCGTCACATTCGGTCGCGCTTCGTAAATGATGCCGATGACGCCGAGCGGCACCCGCACTTTATTGATGCGCAAACCATTCGGACGTTGCTGCGCGCCGAGGCCTTCACCGATCGGATCCGGCAACTGGGCAATCTGGCGCAGTCCTTGCGCCATCGCTTCAATGCGCTCTTTTGTCAGCAACAATCGATCCAAGAGAGGTTCCGCCAGGCCTTTTGCCCGGCCCTGTTCCATATCCAGCAAATTCGCTGCCATGATTTGACCGGCATGACGTTCCAGACCGTCTGCCATCATGCGTAGCGCCTTGTTTTTCATTTCGGTCGAGAGCGTTGCGAGCTTTCGCGCTGCAGCTTTCGCCGCTTTACCCTTCTCTTCCAATTCCGCGATGCACTCCATTTTGCCACCCCTTTATCCTAGTATCACCATATTATCGCGATGAATCACTTCATCATAACTTTTATAGCCTAAGATATCCGCGATTTCATTGGTATGGCAACCGACAATCCTTGCAACTTCTTCGCTGCTGTAATACGCAATGCCTCGCGCCATTTCACGTCCGGTCAGATTCATGATGCTGATCGTATCGCCCGCTTTAAACGAACCATTGGCCGTTTGAATGCCAGCGGCTAATAGGCTCGCACCATCCGCTAACGCCCGTTCGCAACCGGAGTCAATCGTTACGCTGCCTTTGATCCTGGCGCCGAACGCCAGCCAGCGCTTGCGAATCTGCAAACGGTTCTCACGTGAGACAAACAGCGTTCCGATTTCTTCGCCTGCCGCGATCGCGCTGATCACGCCGTCGCGCGTACCGGTGGCAATCACCATCGGCACGCCGGAACTGACCGCAATCTTAGCCGCCTGCAACTTGGTGTGCATGCCGCCGGTTCCCAGAGTCGACCCGGCGCCGCCAGCCAACGCTTCTATCTCCGGCGACACATCGTGCACCGTCGAAATCAGCGTAGCATCCGGCGTTGTCTGCGGATTTGCCGTGTATAACCCTTCAATGTCGGAAAGGATAATGAGCAAGTCCGCATCCACAATGCTGGCTACCATCGCCGACAGCGTATCGTTATCGCCAATTTTAAGCTCTTCAATGGCTACGGCATCATTTTCATTGATAACCGGAATGACCCCCATAGCAATGAGGGTCAATAATGTATTGCGCGAATTTGCATAACGACTGCGTTTCACTGAATCCTCCCGCGTCAGGAGGACCTGTGCGGCAATCTGCCCGTATTCAGCAAACATTTTTTCGTAGATATGCATAAGAATGCCTTGCCCGACTGCGGCAGCCGCCTGCTTTTCGGGAATCGTACGCGGTCGTTCCTTAAGACCCAAGCGATCTATGCCAACCCCAACGGCGCCGGAAGTCACCAAGATGATCTCCTTGCCTTGATTGACTAAATCCGTCAGTTCGCGTGCCAGGCGATCCACCCGGCCCACGTTCAGTTTTCCCGTAGCATGGGTCAACGTGCTTGTTCCCACCTTGACCACGATCCGTTTGGCTTGCGCTAACTCTTCCCGTCTCAGCATCTGCCATTCCCCCGTTTACGGTAATTCGATTCTTGGATTCTCCGGATGTTTTTTATAAAGCAAGCCGTTGCGCCCAATCATCTGCACTAAGACAGAGTCGGTCGCATCCGCCAATTCGCTGATGGCATCCTTGGGTTCTTCGGCGCAATTCTTCAGCACGCGTACCTTGATCAATTCGCGTGCGCCGATTACGTCCTGCGCACTCGTGACAACCGGCTCCGTGACGCCGCCTTTGCCGATCTGAACCACCGGGTCAAGAGCGCTTCCCAACGAACGCAAATAGCGTTTTTGTTTTCCTGTCAGCATATTTTGCTGTCCTCCTATGTTATGACTTATATTCAAATTCCATATCGCGAATGCGCACCGTATCGCCTTCTTGAATGCCGCGCTCCTTGAGCGCAGCTTCCACTTCCAGGTTGCGCCAAATCTGTTGGAAACGTCGCAGTGCTTCATCATTGTCAAAATTAGTCATCGCGACTAATTTTTCCAACGCCTTGCCATGCACGACATACGCGCCGTCATCGTCGCGCGTAATCGATATTTGCTGCTCCGGTTCCGCTTCATACACTTTAACGTCCGGATCTTGCGCTACTTCCGGCTCTTCAACATAAGCGGCCAAAAGCTGCGACGCACGCTGCATGACTTCCGGCAAACCTTCACCGGTAGCGGCCGAGACCGCGAACACTTCGCGACCTTCCTGCGCCATGAACTCGGCAACACGCTGATAGTTTTCCCGCGCTTCCGGCAGATCCATCTTATTGGCGGCAACAATCTGCGGCCGCTTTAAGAGGCGCGGATTATATTGGCGCAGCTCTTCATTGATTTTATGATAATCTTCGATCGGGTCTCGCCCTTCCTGGCCCGACACGTCAAGGACATGTATGATGACCTTTGTCCGTTCGATATGTCGCAGAAAGTCATGACCAAGGCCGACGCCTTCGTGCGCCCCTTCAATCAGGCCTGGAATATCCGCCAGGACGAAGCTATGCCCTTCACCGAGACTTACAACGCCAAGCACCGGTGTCAACGTTGTGAAATGGTAAGCGGCAATATCCGGTTTTGCGGCAGAAACCACCGAAATGATGCTCGATTTGCCTACGCTCGGATAACCGACGAGCCCGACATCCGCCAGAAGTTTCAGTTCCAGCTGCAATTCGATGCTGACCCCCGGTTCGCCTTTTTCATAAAAAGTCGGCGCACGGTTCACACTGTTCACGAAGCGTGCATTGCCGCGCCCGCCGCGCCCGCCGCGTGCAGCCACAAACTCCTGCCCCTCTTCGGTCAGGTCGGCGATGATTTGTCCTGTTTCTGCATTTTTCACCGTAGTGCCTGGCGGAACTTTGATAAACAAAGGCTCCGCATTATGGCCATGCATGTTCTTCGTTTGTCCGCCGACACCCGCATCCGCCTTAAATTTTCGTTTGTAGCGAAAATCAATCAACGTATTGGTATTGTTGTCGACTTTCAATATGATGTCGCCGCCGCGACCGCCGTCGCCGCCGCTTGGTCCGCCTTTAGGAACATATTTTTCCCGACGGAAACTTGACATGCCGCTGCCGCCATCGCCTGCCGTCACCTGAATTTTAGCCCGGTCAATAAACATGAATCTATCTCCTTTGATTGCCATCCGTTACCGCTTCTTCAGTCGACGATGGTCGTTCTTCCAATGCATCACTAATCAGACGGGGATCTTTGGCCAGTTCGTCGATATAATCCAGCGCCCGTTGGCCTTTGCCCAACTGCAACAAACCATGGATCACCTGCAAATGGTTGATGAAATCATGCCTTTGCTTGCGTAGTGCCTGGACAACCACTTTCTGGATCTCAGACTCACTCATCTGCCATCCCATCCCTTCCTTATCATCGTAGCAATAGAGCCAAACACCCCATTATTCCAATTATACAAAATTCTGCGGAGTTTTCACAGTCCTAACCGCCGTTTGGAGCGCCATTGACACGAAGACACGAAGATTACGAAATCACACGAAAAAAGTGGAACAACGCCGCTTCGTGCACTTCGTCACCTTCGTGTCTTCGTGTTCGAGAATAAAAAAACCTGCGGCCGTATTCGCGGCCGCAGGCGCTTGTTACATAGCCTCTTCGGTTGAATACACACTTACCTGACGGTTGTAGCGACCTTTGCGTTCAAAGGCTACCGTGCCAGGAATCATGGCATACAGAGTGTCATCTTTGCCAATCCCTACGTTATTGCCGGGATGGAAATGAGTTCCCCGTTGCCGCACCAGAATGCTGCCGGAAGTTACCACTTCACCAGCGTGGCGCTTTACACCCAAACGTTTTGCTTCGCTGTCGCGACCGTTACGAGTGCTGCCAACCCCTTTTTTATGTGCAAAAAGTTGCAGATCAAATGTAAACAGAATCATTTTCTCACCTCCTGTGTTCTAATATTCGAACACTGTCCGAACTGCTCTTGGCGATTTCGTTCAATCCCAAGAGCATGGTTTCCAAAATCGCGTCCGTCATTACATCCGGTGCGTCCTGCAGAACCAGAGCCAGTAAGCCTGGTTTAATATCCAACTGCAGCTCGCGTTTCAAATGCCGATTCAGTCCCAACACGGCCGTCTGCGTCAATGCCGAAACCCCTGCACAGACAATATCCTGTCCGCGCGGCGCGGTTCCCGAGTGACCACGAACGGTAAACCCGCTGATGGACCGTGACTTATCGCGTTCAATTTCTATGGTGATCATCCGCTTACGCTTCGATCTTCTCGATAGTTACTTTCGTGAACGGCTGACGATGGCCTTGGCGTCTGCGGTAGTTGGACTTAGCTTTGTATTTAAAGACCAAAATCTTTTTACCTTTGCCGTGACCCTTTACCGTTGCCGTGACTTTTGCGCCTGTGACTAAAGGTTGACCAACTTTTACAGCGCCTTCCTTGACAACAGTCAGGACACGATCAAAAGTTACTGCCTCGCCTTCAGCAAGTTCAAGTTTCTCGATGAAAACTACATCACCTTCAGAAACACGATATTGCTTGCCGCCAGTTTCGATAATTGCGTACATGAAATACACCTCCCTCATTTGAAACTCGCCGGGGATGGTACGGTTAAAACCGATTTGCGACCTTACCCGTGCGGTTGGGATGTAAGCACAACTACTTACAATGTCAGATAATATCACATCTGCTGTGTTTTGTCAATCTTGTTCCGCAAGAAGAAGAAAAACTTCCGGATGCAATTTCGCATCGCCTTCCAGTCTCAGACTGACGCCCATGCTTTGTTCCATTTGCCGCACACTGTCTTTTAAGCGCAAATGCTCTGCCACATCCGGATGGACCTGCAGCAGCAATTTTCCGCGACGTCCCTTCAATTGCCTGAGTCGACGCCAGATTTGGATGACGACCGTTTCCGGCGACTGTACGCGCCCTCGGCCCTGACAGCAGGGACAGCTGCGATGCTGCAAGTTTTCTGCGTTTTGTCTGGCTTTTTTGCGCGTGATCTCAACCAGACCAAGCGAAGTAAAACCAAGGACATTCGCGCGCGTTCGATCCTGCCGCAAATAGCCGTTTAAAATTTCGAGTACGGCGTGTTGCTTTTCTTCGCCTTCCATATCGATAAAATCGACAATGATGATGCCGCCGATATCTCTGAGCCGGAGCTGGCGCGCGATTTCCGCCGCCGCCTCCTGGTTAGTGCGAAACACGGTGTCCGCCAGACTCGTGTCGCCGGTAAAGCGACCGGTATTGACGTCAATCACCGTCAGCGCTTCAGTGTGATCGATGACCAGATAGCCGCCGCAGCGAAGCGGCACCTCGCGCTGCGATAATTGACTCATTTCCTCTTCGAGCCCCCGACTGAGAAACAGATCCGCGCCGCCTTCATATAAGACCACTCTTTTCGCCAGCTCCGGATCACTGAAACGAAGCAGTTCCACCATCCGGCTATGCGTTTCACGATGATCGACAATCAATTGATCGACATCGCGCGCCAAATGGTCGCGCACAATGCGGATCGCAAGATCCACATCACGGTATAAGAGCGTTGGCGCCTGTGCGATTTGCGCCCGCGCCTGCAACGTCTGCCAGAGGTTTTTCAAATATGCGACGTCATTGCGAAGTTCATCGCCCTGACAGCCGTCCGCCACCGTCCGGACAATCATTCCCATACCCTCCGGGCATGCCGCCTCGGCCAGAAGACGCAGGCGTTCGCGCTCTTCTTCCGATTCGATCCGCCGCGATATCGCCACATGATCGCCGGTCGGCAAGAGTACCACATAACGCCCCGGCAACGTCAGGTTCGTCGTTGCGCGCGGCCCCTTGCTGCCGATTGCATCCTTGACCACCTGCAGCAACACTTCTCGCCCAACGGAAAAAGCGCTTAATTCCTGGTCGCCAATATATAAAAACGCATTCTTATCTCTGCCGATATCGACAAAAACCGCTTGCATCCCCGGCAGGACATTTTTGATCCGTCCTTTATACACGCAACCGACCGGACTGCTGCCTGCGTTCCTCTCCAGTACCAATTCCGCCAAACGCCCGCCCTCCAAGAGAGCCATCCGCGTTTCCTCCGGCGTCACATTGACAAGTATCTCCTTGTCCATCGGTCCATTCCTCCTGTTGCCGTCACACTTCCAAAGGTGTCAGCCAAGGTTCTTTTCCCTCCACGTACAAGCCCAATCGATGACACAATGCGCTTTCAGCGATTTCGCGCGGCAGCGCAAAATTTTGGCTGAGTACCTCTACGATTTCGCCCGGCTTGACGCTGCCTTTCGCCGTAACGTTCAAGCGCAGCTGCAAAACGATTCCCGGAGTTTCACACCGCCAAGAAAGGGGCTCGGCAACAAAATTTTTCACGTCAATCTCACGCCGGCTCTTCGGTGTGACTTTCGTGTACGGCGCGGTCTCGGCCGCATTGAAAGCATTGAACGAAGCTTCCACCTCAGCGATCTGCTCTGGCGCCAACGAAAGACGGATCTCATATTCCACCAGATTGATCTGCGCCATCATGGCAGGCGTGCCCTGCGGCATATAACGGGCAGCCCGCACAGCAAGGCCTTCCGGTAGGACTGCCTGCAACCGCTCCATCGCCTCTGCCAGATCAACGCGTTCCACTAACTCTAAATCCATATACTCGGCCGCACCGGTCACGCCGACCGGCAAGGCCGAGGCAAAAGCCAATTTCATATGCGGGTTGAAACCTTCCGAATACGCGACCGGCAATTTAGCACGGCGCACCGCTTTTTCCCAGGCTCCCGCAACATCGAGGTGAGAAATATAGCGAACTGCATCCCCTTTGGTAATTTCCAAACGCAACTTTTCCATCAGGCATTATCCTCCCAGTCCACCACTTTTACTTTCAAATCAGGGCATACGCCGCATGCGCTGCACTCGCCGCGCCGACAATCCGGCGTAAACTCAGCCGCCACCGCTTTTTGGTATTCCTTTTTCAAAAAAGCGGCATCCGCGCCGCAAGACAGATGCTGCCATGGCAACACCTCATCCATTTCGCGCACGCGGCTGGCATAAAATTCGGGCGTCAAACCGGCTTCGGCAAGTGCCGCCAGCCAAATATCGTAGCGGAAATATTCTGACCAGCCGTCAAACTTTGCGCCTTTTTGCCATGCCAGATACAAAACCTTGCCCAACCGCCGATCGCCGCGGGCAAACACGCCTTCCATAAAACTCGTCTTGGCATCATGCCAGTTAAAGGTGATGCTGCGCTCGCGGTACAGACGGTCACGAAGCAGTTGTTGCTTGCGCGCCAATTCGGCCATGCCATGCTGATCCACCCATTGAAACGGCGTGTGCGGCTTCGGTACGAATGAAGAAACGCTGACGGTGACCTTTGCGCCGCGTCGCCCTTTGACTTCCTTGTAAGCATTTAGAACCTTATAAGCCAAGTCGGCAATACCCAAAACATCTTCATCCGTTTCGGTCGGCAGACCGATCATGAAGTATAACTTCACGGTCGACCAGCCGGCGGCAAACGCAGCCTTTACCGCATTCATCAAGTCTTCTTCCGTCACGCCCTTATTAATGACGTCGCGCATCCGCTGCGTTCCGGCTTCCGGAGCAAACGTCAGGCTGCTCTTTCTCACTTCCTGTACCTGGTTGGCCAGTTCTACGGAAAAACTGTCGATACGAAGTGAAGGCAAAGAAACGCTGACGCCTTGCTCCTTCAGTCCCTCTTGCAATTGACTGACCAGCGGATGCAGGCAGGAATAATCCGCAGAGCTGAGCGAGGTCAGTGAAATCTCATTATAACCGGTCGCATCGGCCATTTGTTTCGCCTGATTCAGCAACGTCTCCATTCTTTTTTCCCGTACCGGGCGATAAATGACGCCCGCCTGGCAAAAACGACAGCCGCGGGTGCAGCCGCGAAACAACTCCAGCATGATCCGGTCATGAACCACATCAATATAAGGTACGACCGGCGTCATTGCCACCGGCGCCGCGTCGAGATCGGCCAGCAATCGCTTTTTCACCACCGGCTTAGACGCATCGCTTAACGGCGTAATCGCTTTTACACGGCCATCTGCTTCATAACTGACTGCATATAAAGACGGTACATACACGCCTTCAAGCGTCGCCAGTTGTAAGAGCAGTTCCTTGCGCCCGCCAGGACGTCCCTCCTTCTTCCAGCGCCCGACAAGCGCCGCCAGCTCAAGAACCACTTCTTCGCCTTCGCCGATAATGAGACAATCAAAAAAGTCGGCCATGGGTTCCGCATTAAAAGCGCACGGCCCGCCGCCGATAACCAAAGGTTCCGCTTCACCGCGCTCGGCAGCCAACAGCGTTATCCCCGCCAAATCAAGCATGTTCAAGACATTGCTGTAGCTAAGCTCATATTGCAGTGAAAAGCCCACCACATCAAAAGCGTGAATCGGTACTTGACTCTCTAAGCTATATAACGGCAGCTGCGCTGCACGCATCTCTCTTTCCATGTCAACCCATGGTGCATATACGCGCTCCGCCAGCATCGCTTCCTGCGCATTGATGACCTGATACAAAATTTTCAGACCAAGGTTCGACATGCCGACTTCGTAAACGTCCGGCAAAGCCAAAGCAACCGTCACATCCATCGCCGCAAACTCTTTGCGCACCGCATTTAATTCCTGACCGGTATAACGGGCCGGTTTGATCACGCGACTAAGAATCGTCGCTGGAACTTCTACTTTCATTTCTAACCCTCCAAAATATAAGCGCCCTTCGGCCTGTATTGAAAATCACGGCACCCTTACCTTCTGCTGTTAAAAAGGTAAGGGTGTCTCCGCATTTGACTAGAACATTATTTTTTGCCTTCGCATGTAGATGTTAAGCAACAAACCGATGGCCATCAGATTTGTCGTCAATGCGCTGACGCCATAACTCATTAGCGGCAGCGGGATACCGGTAACCGGCATGATTCCAGCCGTCATTCCGACATTGACCAAGACGTGAAAGCCCAGCATCGATGTGATCCCGACTGCAAGCAGCGTGCCGAAATCATCTTTTGCCGTCGAGGCAATTTTGATGCCGCGGTACAATAAGATAAGATAGAGCACCAAGATCAATGCCGCACCGACAAAGCCCAATTCTTCACCGATTACGGCAAAGATAAAGTCCGTATGGTTTTCCGGCAAGAAATTCAACTGGCTCTGCGTACCGCCGAACAGGCCTTTACCGAGCAGCATGCCTGAGCCAATCGCAATTTTTGATTGAATGATGTGATAACCGGAACCGAGTGGATCGACATTCGGATCGATAAACACCGATAAGCGCATTTTTTGATAATCCTTAAGAAAGTGCCAAAAAATCGGCATCAACACGGTCGCTCCGCCGAATAACATCATCAATAAGCGTCCGTTAATGCCAGCGACAAAGATCATGCCAAACAAAATAGCCATGAAGACCAATGCCGTCCCTAAATCCGGCTGTTTTAAGACCAGAATAAACGGAATGCCGACATAGAGAAAGATCGGAAGAATATCGCGCCACTGATTCAGTCCGCCTTTTCGATCTTCCAGCATTTGCGCCAAGGCAATGATCATGATCAACTTAGAAAACTCCGATGGCTGCAGATTGATCGGACCGATTTGAATCCACCGCTGCGCCCCCAGCGCAGAATGGCCGACGAACATGACTGCCAGCAGCATGACAAGATTCAGACCGTACAACCACGGCGCCACTCGTTTCAAACTATTGTAGTCGACATTCAAAAATAAAAACATCAGCAAAATATTAACCAACGCAAATACCCCCTGGCGTTGGACATAATAAAATTGCTCGCTGCCGGGCGTATTGGCATGCGTCGCACTGCTGATAATCATGAGACTGACGCCGATCAACAAGACAACCACGCCAATCAACACAAAATCGAGGTTGCGCAATAAACGTTCATTCAACATCTTGATTCCTTGCCTTCCTGCGATAAATAGTCGTGATATCTGTTCCATTATAATGGCAATTTCCGCCACCGTCCAGTAGCAGTACAGCTCGAAGCAAAGGAGCATGGCCCCAAGGAGGAACCATGCTCCAACAATTTTACTCCCGTTCCAGTACGCCGCGTTTCATTCGGTTCACCGGAATATTAGCCACCAATGCCACCGAGGTTTTGCTGTTGGTCAGATTGATTTCCATGTCTTTTTCATTGATATCCATATAATTAGAAATGACTCTGATCATGTCATCTTTCAAAATTTCCATGAATTGTGGCGACACGTTGACCCGATCATGCACCAGCACCAGGCGAAGCCGTTCTTTGGCAATATCCTTTGAGCGGTTCGATTCCTTCCCAAACAGGCGCTGAATTAAATCCAGCATGCTTCACGCACCTCCTATAGCTTAAACAATTTTTTCAATCTATGAAAGAAGCCGTCTTCTTCTTTGAGCGTCATCAATGGGACTTCTTCGCCCAGCAAACGACGCACGATATTTTTATACGCTTCGCCGGCCAGTGAGACTGGATTGGAAACCGCAGGCTCGCCCCGGTTTGTCGAAACGACGATGTACTCATCTTCCGGTATGATGCCCAGCAATTTGATCGCCAGAATCTCATTGATATCGTCAATGTCCATCATGTCGCCTTTTTTCACCATGTGCGGCCGAATCCGGTTGACGATCAGCTGCGGATCATGTTTGCCCGCCGATTCCAACAAGCCAATGATTCTGTCGGCATCACGCACCGCCGAAACTTCCGGCGTAGTGACAATAATTGCGCGATCCGCGCCAGCAATGGCATTCTTGAAACCCTGTTCAATTCCCGCCGGGCAATCGATCAGAACGATGTCAAATTCCTGCACCAATTCGGCAGTCAGCTGCTTCATCTGCTCGGGATTGACCGCATTTTTATCCCGCGTCTGCGCCGCCGGCAGCAAATAAAGATTTTCAAAGCGCTTATCGCGGATCAAGGCCTGCTTTAAGCGACAGTTGCCCTCGGTCACATCGACCAAATCATAAACGATGCGATTTTCCAGCCCCATGACAACATCTAAATTTCTTAGTCCGATATCGGCGTCAACCAATACAACCTTTTTGCCTTGCAGTGCAAACCCCGTACCCAAGTTAGCCGTCGTGGTCGTTTTTCCCACGCCGCCTTTACCGGATGTAACGACGATGACTTCCCCCATCTATGAATGCCTCCGTTCTATTCTTCCTCGGTCAATTCAGCCTCGCCGGTGCAATGATCACTTTACCGGCTTCAATATATGCCATTTCCGCCTGCTCCGGCAGCGCTAAATTATCCGGCGCCCGAGCAATTAAACCGGCAATGCGGATTTGCGCGGCGAGCAAGCGTTTTGCCGTGATCGTAGCATTTTTGTCGCCATAGGCTCCCGCATGGACAATACCCCGGCAGGTTCCGTTAATGGTCACATTGCCGCCGGCAATGACTTCACCGCCTGGGTTGACATCGCCATTGACCACGACCGCACCGCTGTAAATGATCTCCTGGCCGCCTCTGATCGTACGCGAGACTACCAGTTCCTGTCCGCTGTCCGCCTCTTCCCACTCGGCCTGCGCAGTCGGCACGACCGGCGGCAACGTTTCCTCGGTCTCAAAACGCAAGCCAAAGCCTTCCAACAGGCTGCTAAGATCTTGCAGCTGCCGATCGGTAAGCGTCGCCGGAGCCTTGATTTTTGCGCCTTCGGTGAAAAAATCAATTGCCGACTCCAGCTTGCTGCGCAAGTGCGTCAGAATCACATCAAAATCCACTGAAGAATCAATCACCAGTTGCAATCCATGACGACTGCCTTTAAAAACTACACATTCCCGCATGGCACCTTCTCCTAAAGCAGCAGATAATAATCTGTAACTCTAATTCGCTCTTTCCCGCCAAATTCCTGCTGCCGATTCTTTTTGCCTGTAAATAACCGGAGGATCGCCTCCTCCGGTTATAAGACCGTATGCCGCTGATACAATTGTGCACCTTCTACCGGCGGCTGGTTCAGATTAAACGCGGCTTCCAACATTTTGCGCGCAATCGGCGCCGCGGCGCCCGCGCCAAAGCCGCCTTGCTCAACTAAGACGGCAATCGCAATCCGCGGATTATCATACGGCGCATAGGCGACAAACCAGCCGTGGTCGCTGCCGTGCGGATTTTCAGCCGTACCGGTCTTACCGGCAATGGCAACCGGAAAATCTTTGAATGCACCATATCCCGTACCGCCTTCTTGCGCAACATCACGCAGCGATTCACGGATCAATTGCAGCGTCTTTGCAGAAACTTCAAGTTTACCGATTTCTTCCGGCTGGAAGTTTTGCAACACCTCGCCGTGCGAACCGGTAATCTTGCTGACCAAGTACGGACGGTAACGATGGCCGCCATTGGCAATCTCGCTCATCACGACCGCCACCTGCAGCGGCGTCGTCAGCTGAAATCCCTGTCCGATTGCCGCGTCAAACGTCTCCGATAAGTACCATTCTTCATTATAGACTTTTTCCTTATAGCGGCGATTAGCAACCAAGCCGTCGCTTTCGCCCTGCAGCTTGATGCCGGTCAAAGCGCCGAGACCAAACATGCGCGCATATTTTTCCAGATTATCAATACCCAGACGATTGCCCATTTCATAAAAATATACATTGTCTGATTTGGACAGCGCTTCGCGGAAATTGATCCAGCCCAGCGCTTCGCCTTCGGCATTGCCTTTGGGAATAATCCAATGGTGACCACTGTCGAAGATTTTCTCCTCCGGCGTTACTTTACCTAATTCAAGCGCTGCCGTGCCAGTCACAATCTTAAAGGTTGAGCCTGGCGGATATTCGCCGGCGATTGTCTTATTATCCATCGGATGAAACGGGTTTTCATTCAACGCCTTCCAATCCTTTTCCGAAATGCCTTTGGCAAAAAGATTAGGATTGAACGCCGGACGGCTTACCATCGCCAACACTTCACCGGTCTGTGGATTCAAAGCGATGGCCGCTGCCGCCTTGGCATTGCGAAACTCACTCTTCGTTTGCAAATAGTTAAGTTGCGCTTCCACGGCTTCCTCTGCCGCTTTTTGAATCCGGTAATCGATCGTCAGCACGAGATTTTTTCCCGGTACCGTTTCCTTTTTCCCCAAAACATTGACAGGCCGCCCCGTAACGTCAACCTCTACCTGATCGCCGCCGTCGACGCCTCTCAGTTCACGGTCGTATACTTTTTCCAAGCCAAACTTGCCGACTATGTCGCCCGATTTATATCCGTTTGCCTTCAACCGTTCCAATTCCACATCATTTATTTCGCTGACATAGCCAAACAAATGCGCTGCGCTTTCATTATAAATATAATTGCGAATCGGTTGGATTTCGATCACGACGCCTGGAAGCTCAGAACGCCGCTCTTCAATCCGCGTCACCATTTCCGGACCGATGTCGGCCTTGATGCGAATCGGATCGAATGAGCCGCTGTGCTGTTTCAGCTTAGACTTGATATCCTCCGCGGACATCGCCAGCATCGGCGCTAATTTTTCAATTACACCTTCCGGAATCGGACCGGCAATCGGCAAGAGCGAAACAATAAAGCCGGGCCGGTTAGAAACGAGCAGCGAGCCGTTACGGTCATACAAAAGGCCGCGCGGCGCCATGGCCGGGATGATCCGAATCCGGTTCCCATCCGCCATCTTACTGTAATAGTTCCCCTGATAAATTTGCAGGTAAGCCAGGCGGCTGATCAAGGCAATAAAAATTAAAACAATGATAACAGCCAGGATATCCAGCCGATTATGAATGATTTTTCCCCGCACTGACTCACCTCCTTTATTCAATCACTTTAAAGATTCGTTGCATGAAACGATGTACCAAAAGCGCCAGCACCATATTGTAAGCGGCGCTCGGCAATATCACATTTGACAAGCTGTTCAGCCAGCTGATCTTCTGCCCCAGCATCGCCAGAAGCAACAAAATCAAGACTCCGGCTGCAATCGAGGTCGCGCCGGCCGCCAGAATCGGCAGTAAGCGATTATCCTTGTAAACCTTGCCTTCCGTCATGCCGAGGGCATAGCCGATCGTCAATTTGCTCAACAAATGCAAGCCGAAAAAACCGCCTGCCGCCAAATCCTGCAGCAAACCACAAGAAAAGCCCATCGCAACGCCGTAATTTCGCCCGCCGATCAAAGCGGCCGAAACAACTACAAGCAGCATAAGATCCGCTTTGCCGCCTTGAACGGCCAGCATCGGAATTACAGTGGACTGCAACGCCAACAACGCGATGATGCAAACGCCCCAAAGCGTGATTTCCCTCATGATGGCCCTCCAACACTTTGCGCAAGCGGCTTTGCTTCCTGGCCCGGCAACACCGGCAACGGCTCGCGTGATTTTATAATCACGCTCACTTCCTCCAGCTGGTTAAAGTTAACCGCCGGATGAATGACTGCCAGTTTAAGCAACCCGCCTTCATTATTGACGACGTCTTTTACCTCGCCGACCAAAAGGCCCTTCGGATAAATCCCGCCATAACCGGACGTCACGATCCGGTCTCCCTTGATAATATCGGCATCACGCGGAATGTTGACCATCTTCGGTTGAAAGGGATCATTCCCGTTTCCTTCCACAATGGCAGCCACCCTCGATTCCGGTCGCTGCACAATAGCACCTACCGCACTGCGCGGATCAAGCATCAGCTGTATCCGCGCGGTGCTATTATGCACGGAGACAACGTTGCCAACCAAACCTTGCGCCGTAACGACCGGCATATCTTTGGCGATCCCGTCGGCGCTGCCTTTATTGATAATGATGCTTTGCGTCCAGGTTCCCGGGTCACGTGCGATAATCGCCGCTATCACCATGTCAAACTGCGGTGCCGAGCGCTTATACTCAAGCATGGAACGCAAACGGATGTTTTCCGCTTCCACTTCACTGCGTTCCAGCACTTCCTGACGCAGTTTATCGCGTTCCGCTTTCAATGCCTGGTTCTCTTCATAAGTTCCCCACAGGTCGCCTATCGTCGTGCTGGCGTGACGGGTCGCAACTCCGGCCTTGCCGGTGAGATACTCAATCGGCGCTAAAAGCGTCGTAATCACACCTTCTGAAATGGAAAAGCCGATCCGCCCTTCCGCCGCTCCATTCGCTAAAAACAGCACCAAAAACAACAGGAGCAATAAAGCTACCGTCTTATTATACAAAAAGCGCACGTCATGTCACCTCGCCTAACCGAGTTTTTTCGGCGACATGAGAACACGTTTGAGCGTGTCAAGACTTTCCAGCACCTTGCCTGTTCCGATCCCGACGCAAGAAAGCGGATCTTCCGCAATATACACAGGAATACCGGTCTCTTTGCTGATTAAACGATCCAGTCCCTTAAGAAGTGAACCGCCACCGGTCATCACAATGCCTCTGTCCATGATGTCAGAAGCCAGTTCCGGCGGTGTCCGCTCCAGCGTGACCTTGACCGCTTCAATGATTCCCGCCACCGGTTCGCTCAGCGCCAATTGCACTTCGCTCGATTTTATCACGACAATTTTCGGCAGGCCGGTCACCAGATCGCGACCACGGATGTCCATGGTTTCCTCCGTTTGCGGCAGCAATGCCGTGCCAATCGTCATTTTAATCTCTTCGGCAGTACGATCGCCGATCAATAAATTATACGTGCGTTTGATGTATTGAACGATCGATTCATCCATTTCATCACCGCCGATTCGGATCGAACGGCTGCTGACGATGCCGCCAAGCGAAATAACCGCCACTTCCGTCGTGCCGCCGCCAATATCGACAACCATGTTGCCTGTCGGCTCTTCCACCGGCAGACCGGCTCCAATCGCAGCCGCCATCGGTTCTTCAATCAGATAAGCTTCACGCGCACCGGCTTGAATTGTAGCGTCAATAACCGCTCTTTTTTCCACTTCTGTTACGCCCGAAGGAACGCCGACAACGACACGCGGACGGATCAACGGCTTATTCTCCATCACTTTGCGGATAAAATATTTCAGCATCGCCTGCGTCACGTCAAAATCAGCGATAACTCCGTCTTTGAGCGGACGGATCGCTACAATGCTGCCCGGCGTACGGCCGATCATTTGCTTGGCCTCTTCACCAACCGCCTTAACGCTATTGTCGTCGCGCAAAATAGCGACAACCGACGGCTCTCTGAGCACAATACCCTTACCACTCACATAAACCAGTGTATTTGCCGTACCCAAATCGATCCCCATATCTCTTGAAAACGAATTAAATAAACCAAACATATCTTTATTACTCCTTTTTCCACTCAATATATTATTCGATGGCACCCTGTTCTTTTAAGCTGATGTGACGTTGATCTCCGATCACCACATGATCGAGCAACGGTATGTCCAAAATGCGTCCGGCTTCGACCAATTGACGCGTCAATTGCAAATCTTCTTTGCTTGGCGCCGGATCGCCGCTCGGATGGTTGTGAACGGCAATGACCGCCGCCGCCGAATGACTGACCGCTTGGCGGAAAACTTCACGCGGATGGACGATAGCCGCATTCAAACTGCCCACGGCAATGACCGGCATCGCCAGCACCTGATTCTTCGTCGACAAGAGCAGCGCAATAAAATGCTCGCGCTGCTCGCGGCAAAGACGCGCCATGACGAGATCGGCAACATCCTGCGGCGAGCGGATTATCGGACGCTCGCCCTGCTTTGCCACGACCCGTTTGCCCAGTTCAATCGCCGCAGCTATCGTGACGGCTTTCACTTCACCAATGCCTTTAATCTTCGCTAACGTTGACGACGACAATTCATCAAGCCCTTGCATGCCGCTTGCAGCGTGGCGCGCCAATACGCGTTCCGCCAAGTGCATGACCGATTCCGCTTTGGTCCCGGTGCGCAGCAAGACGGCTAGCAATTCCGCATTAGACAACGCTTGCACGCCCTGCAGCAACAATTTTTCTCTCGGCCTTTCTCCTATCGGCATTTCCCTTACCATCACCGGCTTATCGGTCATAGCAGTTTCACGCCCACTTGTTCGAGCAACGCCGCCAATGCCTGGAGCGGCAAGCCCACAACGTTAAAATAGCAGCCATCAATCTTTTCCACCAATAACGCCCCCAGGCCCTGTATCCCATAGGCTCCAGCCTTATCCATCGGTTCGCCGCTTGCAACGTACGCAGCGATGCTGTCTTGCATCAGCTCTTTCATATACACCTGCGTCACCGGACAATCGAGTAAAACCGACTCATCCTGCAGCACTGCGATCCCTGTCATAACCTGATGTTTTCTTCCCGATAACGCCGTCAACATCGCAGCCGCATCCGCTTCATTTGAAGGCTTGCCGAAAACCTTGCCGTCCAAGACGACAATCGTATCCGCACCGATGACAACCGTTCCCGGCGGATAATGCGCCGCAACGTCCTTTGCTTTGGCAAAGGCATGGCCGAGCGCAATTTCGCGCGGCGTCAGCGCCTGTTCATTATCTTCCTCTACAGCGCTGTTCACTGCATGAAATTTGCACTTCACCTGCGCAAGCAGTTCGCTGCGCCGCGGCGAAGAGGAAGCCAGTATGACGCACATTCGAGTACCTCCCTCGCAACCCAATGCTAGACATTGCGAAACAAAATAATCGCCAGTACCATTCCCAAAATGCTGATCAAATTGGGTTGCAGCGTTAAGCCCAAAATCAATTTGATTACATATAAATTGACAGTAACCGGCGGAATATCCAAAATGACAAAATGTCTGACCAAATACGGCGCTACGCCAGCCAGCATGTCGGAGCGGGAAATAATTTCCCCTAAGATACCGCCCAAAACAGCACCGGTAATCAAAAACAAGATCAGCATGCCGTAATTATTACTACTTCCACTGCGCAACGTCGTCCCTCCCGTTTTTCGCCCCCACAGACTGTTCACACATTTTTTTCAGTGAATGTCCCACGGGGAAGTTTCAATAAAAAGTAGGCCGCCGTATAACCGGTTCCCACACCCGTAGGAAGCGCAAACAACAGCAAATAAGGCAAATACCAAAACATGGTCTCGCTGCCCACCAACAGAGCCGCAACCGCCAACTGCGCCAGATTATGTGCAATCGCACCCAGCAAGCTGATGCCGACCAACGAAAAGAGCGGCCGCAACCTATGGTACGCCAGCGTCATAACCAGAACGCTGGCCACGGCGCCGTTGACACTCATGGCAAAAGACGGCCCCATAAAGGTCCCGCCAAAAAGGGAGCCGATAAAGACACGCCCAAACACCACATAAAAAGCAGCCCGCCAGCCAAGAAGCACCAATGCCACCAACGACATCAGATTCGCCAATCCCAGTTTCATGCCCGGAACGGGCAAGGGTAACGGCAACCATCCTTCAACTACATGAAGAACGCTGGCCATGGAAACAAATAAGGCCAGCAAAATGAGACGCCGAATGTCCTTTTTATCCACTCTAACTACTCCTGTTCCCAGTTAACGGGCGATATCGTCCAGTTCGCTCTCGGTCGTTGTAACCTTAACCGTCACGCGAAAAGGCAGACAGACCAACTGCTGATTAGGCAAACTCACCCAACCTTGTTGAACGCAAAGATGATCCGGACAATTCGCTTCCCGGATCCTAATCCTCCCATTATCCGCTTCGATGACATTGACTTCGTCGCCTTGGCGCAGAGTGAATTCTTCCCGGTAACCTTGGCGCAGGGTCATTGTTTTAACGACCTGTCCCGCCACTCTGACTTCAGCAATTTTCTCACCGCTCTCATGCGCAGCCAGATAAAAACTAGCGCTGATTCCGGCCAATGCTGCAGACAGCAATACTACGATCAGGATCTTATCCGCTTTTGTCAGCATGCCACTCACCTTGTCGGTTAATCTCCATTATTGTACCGCATCTTGCCCCAACTTGCAAACCGGCAAAGCAATAATTCGCAGCGCAAATTCATTAAGTTTTTCACAGTATTTCAATGACGGAATTTTAACGCAACAGCAGTGCAAATTCGCTCTTTTCACTTTTAAGACCACTGCGCCACTCCTATATGGCGACAACAACATTTTAACACGATAGCTGCGAAGATGGAGAGGAAAGGAAGATGTTTATATTGCCAAACTCACCGCTTTCTTTTCGCTTTGAAAACAGAACGCTCCTGCAGGTCCGGCATGGTTCCGTATAATAAAAAAAGTCGCCCCAGACGTTGCTTTCAACGTGTGGGGCGACTTTTTTATTACTGCTGCGCAGCAGGCGGCGGGTTACAGGCCGAGCATGCAGCCTGCACGTCCGCTTCCGTCTCGTGTCCCGGCACGATGCCGGTTACGAACGGACGGATCGCTTTTGTCGGACACTTGGCCAGACACACTGCGTCGGAGCACTGCGCTGCGCAAATCTTGGCATCGACAATCGCCAGATTGTTTTCCATCTTGATTGCGCCGTGCGGACACTGCCGCATGCAAAGTGAGCAACCGATGCAGGCAACGCCGCACGCCTTGCGGGCAAACGCGCCTTTATCCTTCGAATTGCAGTTAACACGCACATGCGATGTCATCGGCATGAGCGCAATCACGCGCTTCGGACAAACCGAGACGCACTTGCCGCAAGCCGTGCATTTTTCCTCATCAATAATCGGCAAACCGTCTTCACTCATTCGCATTGCATCAAACGGACAAGCAGACACGCAGGTTCCAAGACCAATGCAGCCATGCTTGCACATTTTCGGACCGCCAAACAGCAAGTTCGCTGCCACGCAATCCGACACGCCGTTATAAGCATAAGAACGGTTGGCTTTACCGGCGCCGCCTGCGCAAAGCACTTGCGCAATTTGCGGTTCCATCGGCGCAGCCGCTTTCCCGGTCAATTCGGCGACCAGTTTAGCTACCGCATCCTTGCCCGGTGTGCAAAGGTTCGGCGGAACGTCGGGATTCAAGACAACCGCTTCGGCATAAGCCATACAACCGGCATAGCCGCAAGCGCCGCACTGCCCTTTCGGCAAAACATCCTCGACGATATGAATCAACGGATTTACTTCAATAGCAAATTTCTTGTTGGCAAAGGCCAGAATAAAGCCGAATACCAGTCCCAGACTTGTCAAAACAAGCAGGATTAAGATGGAAGTACTCATTGTATCTCTCCTCCGCCCCTGTTATAGCGGAATCATGCCCGAAAATCCAAAGAAGGACAACGCCAGCATACCTGCAAGAATGAAGGAAATGCCCAGACCTTCCAAAGATTTAGGGACAGCCGCATATTGTAATTTTTCCCGCAGACTGGCCATCAGGATGATCGCCAAGGCGAAACCAGCGCCGGAACCGATCGCATGCACCACGCTCTTGCCGAAGGTGAAGTTGGATTCCGCATTCAAGAGCGGTACGCCAAGCACGATACAGTTCGTGGCAATCAGCACCAGATAAATGCCCCACATATTATACAACGTCGGAGCATGTTTCTTGATGATCATCTCCAACAATTGCACAAAACTGGCAATCATGACAACAAAGACTGCCGTAGTCAGGAACGTCAGATGGAACGGATGCAACACATAGTTGTATACCACCCACGCCAGAATCGAGCTCAGCGTCATAACCGACGTTACCGCCATCCCCATGCCGATGGAGGCATTTAGATTTTTGGAAACGCCGAAGAAAATACAAAGGCCGAGGAAACGTGTCAGAACAAAGTTATTAACGATGACGGCACCCATGAACAGGGTGAAATACTCTTTTAACATGTCCATCAGGCGACGCCTCCTTTCGCTTTTTCAGCTTTCATTCGATCTTGATACGCGCCAATGATATTGAAGCTGCCGATCATCAAGCCGATCAGGATGAAACCGCCCGGCGGCAGGATCATAATCAAAGCCGGATCATAGCTTGCGCCCAGGAGCTGCATGCCGTAGATGGATCCCGAACCAAAAAGTTCGCGGATCATGCCGACCAAAATCATCGCCAGTGCGAAACCAGCGCCCATGCCCAGTCCGTCAAACATCGACGGTACGATGGAATTCTTCGCCGCAAACACCTCGGCCCGGGCCAAGATGATTGCGAATACGACGATCAGCGCCAAATAAATGCTCAATTCCTTGTACAACAGCGGCGTATACGCCTCCATCACCAGTTGGACGACCGTAACGATCGTCGCGATCGAAGTGATGTAAACCGGAACACGCACTTTGGGATTGACCAGTTTGCGAAACACGGAGACAACCATATTGTTCGCCGTAATAACAAACAGTACTGCCACTCCCATCGCCGTCGCATTCATCGCTGTAGATGTGACCGCCAGAGCAGGACACAGACTCAGCGCCAAACGAAAGATCGGGTTTTGTTCAAATACGCCTTTGATGAAAATCTGCCATAAATTCATAGTCTGCACCTCCTTCTATTTATTGGCGGCCGCATAAGCAACCACTTCTTCTACCGCTTCCTTAATGCCTTTAGTGACAGCACGCGATGTAATCGTCGCGCCGGTCAGCGCCTGGATGTTCTTATCCGTCGGCACTTTCACCACTTCGAGCGCCTCGGCTGCCTTGCCGACAAACTGTTTGCTGAACTTAGGTTCGCCAGCCTTATCGCCCAGTCCCGGCGTCTCGTTATGCTGCAGAATCTTATAGTCCATCACCTTGCCGTCCGGCGTAACCGAGAGAACCATTTTGATCGCACCGCCGTAGCCTTTCGTTTCTGCAGGTACGACATAAGCAACCGTCTTGCCGTCTTTCTTCGCCAGATACCAATCGGTCTTACCGGCAATCGGCGTGAATTCCTGCGCGTCGCTGACGACGGCTTTCATCGCATTGTTCTTCAGTTCGATTCTTGAGTTCGCCGCCACCGGCGCAGTGAAAGCATATACGCCGGCAATAATCGCACCGGATAACAGGCAGGCGATGGTCATGTTAATGCCTATCTTGAAAATATTATCATCGGCGTCATGGCCGTGTGCATCATGAGACATGCCTCTTACCCCCTTGCTCCGTATTTTTTAGGCCGTACCAAACGATCGATCAACGGCGTGACGCAGTTCATCAGCAAGATTGCATAGCAAACGCCTTCCGGATAGCCGCCCAAAAGGCGAATCAGCACCGTCAGAAGTCCCGCGCCAATCGCGAAAATGACTTGCCCCTTGATCGTGATCGGAATCGTAACCATGTCGGTCGCCATATAAAATGCACCGAGGATCAAACCGCCGGACATCATGTGAACGATCGGATCACCGCCGAATACTCCGGTCAGCACGCCAACCGTCGCAATCATCGTGACCGGCACCTGCCAGTTGATATAACCTTTATAAATCAGGTACGCGCCGCCCAAGAGCAGGAGCACCGCCGACGTTTCGCCCGCACTGCCGCCTCTGGTCCCAATGAAGAGCGACTTATACATTTCCATTTTGTCGCCGAACAGAGCGACCAGTTTTTCATAGCCTTGCAGCTTCATGATGCCAAGCGGCGTTGCCGACGTCACAGCGTCGACCTTACCCAGCAAAGAAGCAGGCGTCGGCCAGGTTGTCATCGCAATCGGCCAGGATGCAAGCAAAAAAGCCCGTCCGATCAACGCCGGATTGAAAATATTATAACCAAGACCGCCCATCGTATGTTTGGCAATGCCGATTGCCACCACAGAACCGAAGACCGGCATATACCACGGCAAACCTGCCGGGATGTTCATTGCCAAGAGCAAGCCGGTAAGAACCGCGCTGCCGTCGCAAATCACATTATCCTTGCCCTGCCAGCGCAAGACCAGGTACTCGGTGAATACCGCACTGATAATACACAATAAGAGATTGGTTACCGCCGGCATGCCGAAATTGTAGACTGAAAACAGGGCTGCCGGAGCCAATGCAGCATTGACGCTCCACATGATTTTGCTGATGGACTCTTCACTCCTGATATGGGGTGATGTCGAGACCGACAGGGTACCGATCTCCATTTTTGCTTCCGCACTCATGTCGTTCCCTCCTATTTTTTCGCCGCCATCGCCGCATTTTGGGCTTTGGACAATTTAATATAGTGTACGATATTGCGTTTTGCCGGACAGACGTAAACACAGGAACCGCATTCTACACAATCCAGCAGATCATATTCTTCCTTCGCAACCGGATACGCGCCTCGCTCGCCGAGAATGCTCAGCATACTCGGAATCAAGCCCATCGGGCAAGCTTCAACGCAACGGCCGCAGCGGATACAGGGTCGTTCCACTCCAGGATTGACATCGGCCGCTGTAAGTGCAAGAATACCGGACGTACCTTTCATGATCGGCGCCTCAATATTTGACTGCGCCATACCCATCATCGGGCCGCCGGCAATAACCTTCATCGGTTCTTCTTTAAAGCCGCCGCACATCGCAATTGCATTGCTGAACGTATCGCCCACTCTGAGCAGCAGGTTTTTCGGTTCGGCAATCGCCGCACCTGTAACCGTCGTGACGCGCTCGATCAGGGGAATGCCGCGTTCTACCGCATCGGCAATCGCAATCGCCGTACCGACATTTTGCACGACAACGCCGACATCCATCGGCAATGCACCAGACGGCACTTCTTTGCCGGTAATGACATGGATCAACGTTTTTTCCGCGCCTTGCGGATACTTTGTCTCGAGCGGCATCACTTCAATACCGACTACGCCGCAGACTTTTTGCATCGCTGCAATCGCATCCGGCTTGTTCTCCTCAACGCCGACAATACCGCGTTTGACGCCGAGCGCTTTCATTGCAATCTGCATGCCGGTCACGATTTTTTCGGTATACTCGAGCATCGCGCGATGATCCGCGGTCAGATACGGCTCACATTCGGCCGCATTCAAGATAAATGTGTCGATAGACTTATCGGGCGGCGGCGCCATTTTTACATGCGTCGGGAACGTAGCTCCCCCCATGCCGACCAAACCGGCCTGGCGGATCGCATCCTTGATTTCATCCGCTTCCATCGCTTTCCACTGCCGATCAAGCGGCAGTCCTTCCAGCCATTCATCCTGTCCATCGCTCTCAATCACGATTGCAACACAGGAGCCAAAGACCGAATGCGGATAATCCGCAATCTCTACCACCTTGCCGGAAGTAGACGCATGGATCGGACTCGATACGAAGGCCTGAGCCTCAGCAATAACCTGACCTTTTTTTACCAAATCTCCGACGGTTACAACCGGTGCACAGGGCGCGCCGATGTGCTGCCGGGTCGGAATGATGACTTTCACCGGTACCGGAGCCACCTCGATTGCCTTAGTTGCCGTGTACCGTTTGCGATCGTCAGGGTGTACGCCCCCGCGAAAGCTCTTTGCCATAATTTCACCCCTCTTAAAACATTGAATGCCTTACCGGTTCGACAGAATATCCGTGATCACCGGCTGCATACTAACATTGGTTTTGGAGCTTATATCAAAATACTTGACGTACCCTATCGCTAAGGCAAAACCAAGTACCCCTCCCAAAATCTGTAGAGTCAGCAATGCCAGACCCCATTTTTCCGCGAGCCACCAGCCCGCCAGAGAACCCAAGAACGCGGCCAAGAGCGGCTGCATATAAACAATAAAAGCAGCCTTTAGCATATTGACTTCTTTAATTTCAATCGCTACCTGCTGCCCTGGTTTTGCCCCAAGAGGGTTTCTGGCCGTTAGCACCATAGCAGAGTTTCCAGGACATGCCCCGCAATTTTCGCAGTCGTTATGTCTGCTCGTCTTCACTTTAGCCGTTCCATCCGGCAAAAGTTCCAGAACAATACCTTCCTGTACTTTCTCCACACAAGCACCTCCTCTCCATCTCAAGGCCTTTTATCAAATTCGTCACACATCTACAATTTACAACAAATTACTACATTCAGTCAATGCTTTTCAAAATTAAAACTTGCTTCCTCTTATTGTTCGTAAGCAGAGGCGAACTATCGCAATATTGTGAATTTACGTACACAATATCTTTATTTCGCCTTCTTCATTGTATACTAATCGACCTATGGTCTGTCAATGTCGTAAGCAGAAAAAAATCGTGCAATTTTTCAATTGCACGATTGTGATTTTTTTACTTTATTACCGCGAGGATGTCTCCACCCTTAACGCCTTGGTCCGCTGCGGCATTGATGGACTTCACAGTGCCATCGACCGGTGCGGTAATTTCGTTTTGCATTTTCATGGCTTCGAGGATCATGATTACGTCGCCTTTTTTGATCGCCTTGCCGGCTTCGGCTACAACTTTGATGATCTTGCCAGGCATCGGAGCAGTTACAGGGGTATCGCCTGCGCCAACTTCAGCAGCTGCAGGAGCAGCAGCGGCGACAGGAGCCGGAGCTGCTGCTTTCGCAGCAGGAGCTGCCGCTTTAGCAGCCGGAGCGGCCTTTGCTTCCTTTACTTCTTCCACTTCAACCTGGTAAGCAGTGCCGTTTACTGTGATATTAAATTTTTTCATGACAATAATACCTCCACAACGTTTTCTGTTTTTAAAAAGTGTTACGCGTTTTGACGACCAGCGACAGTCCACACTTCACTGGCGCGTCTGACAGTCACAGCTTGAAAGCTGGAACCCAGCATTTGCTGGACGGCAGCCATGATGACGGCTACCACTTCTGGACTTACACCTTTTGCATTGACGCTCATGTTTTTCCACCTTTCCTACAGCGGAATATTGCCGTGTTTCTTCTGGGGCCGCTGTTCCCGCTTACTGGCCAGCATGCTCAGAGCGGTAATGATACGAGGACGGGTTTCTTGCGGTTCGATGACTTGATCGACAAAGCCGCGTTCGGCTGCTTTGTAGGGAGTCGCGAACTCTTCGATGTACTTTTCTGTTTTTGCCTTTACTTCGGGGTCTCCCCTAAAGATGATGTTTGCCGCACCTGCAGGTCCCATGACCGCAATTTCGGCAGTCGGCCAGGCCAAGACCTGATCCGCGCCCAAATCTTGCGAACACATTGCCAGGTAAGAACCGCCGTATGCCTTACGGGTAATGACGGTGATCTTAGGTACGGTCGCTTCCGAATAAGCATACAACATTTTCGCGCCATGACGGATAATGCCGCCATACTCTTGGCTTACGCCAGGCAGGAAGCCCGGTACATCAACCAGATTCAAGAGAGGAATGTTGAATGCGTCGCAGAAACGAATGAAGCGGGCCGATTTATCAGAAGCATCGATATCCAGGCAACCGGCCATAACAGACGGCTGATTGGCGATGATTCCTACGGTCTGACCATCAAACCGGGCAAAACAAGTGATCATGTTTTGAGCAAAAAACGGCTGAGATTCATAATATTGACCATCATCGACAATCGCTGTGATGACGTCTTTCATATTGTACGGTTGGTTCGGATTATCCGGTAAGAGAGTCACCAACGACTCTTCCATGCGGTTCGGATCATCCGTCGCAGGAGCAGACGGTGCACCTTCCAGATTGTTGCTAGGCAGATAGCTGAGCAGCAAACGGATTTGCTCCAGGCAGTCCTGGTCGTTTTCCGCTACGAAATGAGCGACGCCGGACGTCGTGTTGTGAGTCATCGCTCCGCCAAGCGCTTCAGCGGTAACTTCTTCAGCCGTTACCGACTTGATAACCTGCGGACCGGTAATAAACATTTGGCTGGTGTTTTTCACCATGTAGATGAAATCCGTCAGAGCCGGCGAATATACCGCGCCGCCTGCGCAAGGTCCCATGATGACGGAGATCTGCGGAATCACACCCGAAGCCATAGTATTATTGTAGAAAATCTTACCATAACCGGCCAATGCATCGACCGCTTCTTGAATCCGGGCTCCGCCCGAATCGTTAAGGCCGATGACAGGTGCGCCCATCTTCATTGCCAGGTTTTGTACCTTGATGATTTTAGCCGCATGCATTTCGCCAAGCGAACCGCCGACGACGGTGAAGTCTTGTGCGAATACATAGACCAAGCGACCATTGACCGTGCCGTAGCCGGTTACAACGCCTTCGCCCGGAGCTTCGACCGAAGCCATGTCAAAATTGGTGCAACGATGCGTGATGAACTGATCCAGTTCAACAAAGGTATTCGGATCGAGTAATAATTCGACCCGTTCACGGGCAGTCAGCTTGCCGGTAGCATGCTGCTTGTCGATCCGCTTTTGGCCGCCGCCTTGCATGATCTTTTCCTGCCGTTTTTTCAGGTCTTCAATGCGTTCTTGAACGGTTGACATGATACACCTCCAACAACATTCCACTTAAAAATATGAGTTGCAAAAATTATTTGCGTTCGGACAGTTCCAGCAGAATGCCGCCGGTAGCTTTCGGATGAACAAATGCGATTTGCGCACCGCCAGCGCCGTAACGAGGAGTCTCGTCGATCAGGCGCACGCCTTTGGCTTTCAGATCGGCCAGTGCATTTTCGACATTGTCGACGCGAATGGCCAAATGTTGGATGCCTTCACCGTTTTTCTCGATGAACTTGGCAATCGGGCCGTCCGGAGACGTAGACTCGAGCAGTTCGATCTCGCTGTCGCCGCAAGGGATAAAGCAAACGCGAACTTTTTGTTGTTCAACGGTTTCTTCGCCCATGATTTCCATGCCCAGCATCTCGCTGTAAAACTTCTTAGCTTGATCCAGATCTTTCACGGCAATGCCGATATGATCCACTTTCAGTGTCTTAAACATATTCAGTCCTCCTCAAACCTTCACTTCACGCAGCACATCGGCTACGATCATATTGACTACGGAATAGGGATCCTTCTCCCGTCGTTCAATACTGGCGACCAATTCTTCCAAACTGCCGTAACGATCGAGACGTTGACGCACAAAGCGTCCCATTTCCTGATCTAGCATATTTAAAAGTTCGGTCTTTGTCCGGCCATGACGCCGCAGTTCAAACTGATCGGCTTCTTTGGCCCACGCCGTATATTCGGCGACGGAATCCAGTAATTCATCGATGCCTTCGCTTCGGCTGGCTACAACCCTCTTGACCGGAGGTCGCCAGTCGAGCATCGTCTGGTTCATATCCAGCATCATTTCCAGCTCAACATTCAGTCGGTCGGCGCCATCAAGATCCGCCTTATTCAAAACGAAAATGTCGCCGATTTCCAAAATGCCCGCTTTAATCGCCTGGATATCATCGCCTAAACCCGGTACCATGACGACCAGAACGGTGTCCGCCGATTTGACGATATCGACTTCCGATTGTCCGACGCCGACGGTTTCAATCAAGATGACATCTTTGCCCGCCGCATCCATGATTTTGACGGTCTCTGACGTCTTTCTCGACAATCCGCCGAGACTGCCCCGCGTTCCCATACTGCGAATGAAGACGCCTTCATCAAGCGTCAAGTCATTCATCCGAATCCGGTCGCCTAAAATAGCGCCGCCCGAAAAAGGACTGGTCGGGTCTACGGCGACAATGCCTACGGTCTTACCCTGACGACGATACGCCTTGGCCATTTTATCCGTCAACGTACTCTTACCAGCGCCCGGAGGTCCGGTAATGCCGATGACATGCGCTCGTCCGGTATGAGCATACAACTGCTGCATAATCGCAACCGCTTCTTCATACTCATTTTCTACCGCAGTGATCGCCCGAGACAGGGCCAGGCGGTTGCCGGCCAATAATTCTTCGACAAGTTTCATGTTGACTGCACCACCTTATGCAATTGCGGGTCCGGCCAGATGGCCGGACCGCACAATGACACGCTTTGCTCGGTCAGTTTATTGTACGTTTTTCTTGATGTACTCGATGATGGCTCCGGTCGGGGTACCCGGCGTGAAGACTTCGGATACGCCGGCTGCTTTGAGAGCCGGGATATCGCTGTCAGGAATTACGCCGCCGCCGATGATCAGCACATCTTTCATGCCTTTGCCGCGAACCAGTTCCACAATGCGCGGGAACAGATGCGGATGCGCGCCGGAAAGCAGGCTCAGTGCAACAACATTTACGTCTTCTTGCAGCGCCGCTTCGGCAATTTGTTCCGGAGTCTGACGCAGGCCGGTATAGATAACCTCAAAGCCAGCGTCACGCAGAGCGCGGGCAACAACCTTCGCGCCACGATCATGGCCGTCCAGGCCAGGTTTTGCAACTAATATACGAACACGTTTTTCCATCGTAGTCCCTCCTACCGCTTTACAGGCTGACATGCGCTTGGTATTCGCCGAACACCTTACGCATTACGCCACAAATTTCGCCCAAGGTTGCATACGTTTTAACCGCTGCCAGGATTACCGGCATCAGGTTGACAGACTCATCTTTACAAGCCGCTTCCAATGCAGCCAAAGCCTTGTCGACTGCTGCATTGTCGCGTTTTGCACGCAGATCGGCCAATTTCTTCTTCTGGCCAACGCCTACCGAAGCATCTACGCGCAGCAGACCTTCCGGTGCTTTTTCTTCCACTTGGAATTTATTGACGCCAACAATAACGCGGTCATTGTTTTCGACTTCTTTCTGCCATTTGTAAGCGCTGTCTTGAATTTCTTTTTGGACATAGCCTTTTTCGATGGCAACGACGGCGCCGCCGATGTCGTCAATTTTCTTGATGTAATCCCAAGCTTCTGCTTCGATTTCATTGGTCAGCGCTTCTACATAGTAAGAGCCGGCCAGCGGATCGATAACATCGGCCAGACCGCTTTCATAAGCGACGATCTGTTGCGTACGCAAAGCAACCTGTACGGATGCTTCCGTCGGCAGAGCCAACGCTTCATCCTTGGAGTTGGTATGCAGGGACTGGGTTCCGCCCAAAACGGCAGCGGCTGTTTGCAAAGCAACGCGAACAACGTTGTTTTCCGGCTGTTGCGCAGTCAGCATCGAACCTGCGGTTTGGGTATGCACGCGAAGCATCCAGGACTTCGGATTGGTAGCGCCGAAACGCTCTTTCATGACTTTTGCCCATACGCGACGGGATGCACGGAATTTCGCAACTTCTTCCAGCACGTTGTTGTGTGCATTCCAGAAGAAAGAGAGACGACCGGCAAAATCATCAACGCCAAGGCCAGCCTTGATTGCAGCATCAACATACGCGATGCCGTTAGCAATCGTGAAGGCAATTTCCTGCGCAGCCGTGGAACCGGCTTCGCGGATATGGTAACCGGAAATGGAAATGGTATTCCAATTCGGCACTTCTTTGGAGCAGAATTCGAAAATGTTCGTGATCAGACGCATGGAAGGCTTCGGCGGGAAGATGTAAGTGCCGCGCGCCGCATACTCTTTCAGGATGTCATTTTGAATCGTGCCGTTCAGCTTATCGGCGGTGACGCCTTGCTTCTCAGCAACAGCAATGTACATAGCCAACAGTACGGAAGCCGGTGCATTGATCGTCATCGAGGTGGATACTTTGCCCAGATCGATTTGATCAAACAGCATTTCCATATCGGCCAGCGAATCAATTGCAACGCCGACTTTACCAACTTCGCCTTCGGAAATGACATCATCGGAGTCATAGCCGATTTGCGTCGGTAAGTCGAAAGCGCAAGACAGGCCGGTCGCACCGGACTCGATCAGATAGCGATAACGCTTGTTGGACTCTTCTGCAGTCGAGAAACCGGCATACATACGCATCGTCCAGAAACGACCGCGATACATGGTAGGTTGCACGCCGCGCGTGAACGGATATTCACCCGGGAAGCCCTGGTCGCGCAGATAGTCATTGTCTGCGATGTCAAGCGGAGTGTAGATCCGCTTTGCAGGCAGGTTGCCCCGCTCAGGGAATTTTGCACAGGCTTTTTGGACTTTGGCGTCATACGCCGCCAGTTTTTCCTTTAAAGAATCATTGCTCATGGATTTAAAGTCCTCCTTCACTTACACTTATTTCTTCATGGTGCCGGTTTCTTTGAACCGGACATGCCAGGATAGGGCTTCATCAAGCAGATGCGGCGTATGGGCTTTCTTGGTCGCCGCTTCGGCTCTTTCCAGATAATCAAGCAGCATCGGCCGATAATCCGGATGAGCGCAGTTATTAATGATCGCTCTGGCGCGTTCTCTCGGGCTCAAGCCGCGAACATCCGCCAAGCCAATCTCGGTAACGAAAATATCGGTATCATGCTCGGTGTGATCGAAATGCGAACACATCGGGACGATCGAGGAAATCGCACCGTTTTTGGCTGTCGACGTGGTAAAGAAGCAAGTCAGGTAAGCGTTACGAGCAAAGTCGCCGCTGCCGCCGATACCATTCATCATCTTCGTTCCCATGATATGCGTCGAGTTGACATGACCAAAAATGTCAAACTCAATCGCGGTATTCATCGCAATGATGCCGATGCGCCGAGCAATCTCGGGGCTGTTGGCGATTTCTTGCGGACGCAGCATCATCTTTTCGCGATAAACGTCAATGTTTTCATAAAGGCGGCTCAAACCAGCCGGCGACGGCGAGAACGACGTGCCTGAGGCAAATTTCAGCTTACCGGCATCTGCCAGGTCAAGCATACCGTCTTGAATAACTTCGGTGTACACTTCCAAATCGGTGAAATCGGAGTTGACGAAACCAGTCACGACCGCATTGGCGACGGAACCGACGCCGGATTGCAGCGGTAAAAGATTCTTCGGCAAACGTCCTTCTTTGATTTCATTTTTAAAGAAGTCAATGATCAGCTCGGACATGACCTTGGAATGTTCATCGATCGGAGCAAAATCACGCACATCGTCGCCGATATCGCAGGGGACGATATATTTGATCTTATCGAGGCCACAAGGAATATAAGGCGTCCCGATACGGTCATCTACTTTTACAATGGGAATCGGCTGCCGATGGGGAGGATCAAGCGGCACGTACACGTCGTGCATGCCTTCCAGCGCCAACGGCTGCGAAACGTTTACTTCAACGATGACAATGTCGGCGCTTTGTACAAAGGAAGCCGTATTGCCCATCGAGGTGGTCGGGATGATATGCCCTTCTTCCGTGATGGCGCAGGCCTCCACGATCGCTACATCCACTTTGCCGCCCAGATGCCCGTAACGGGACAGTTGAGCCGATTCGCTTAAATGAACGTCGAAATACTCTACGCCGCCGCTGTTTAAAGCATTGCGCAGTTCCGAGTTCGTTTGATAAGGCATCCGTTTGTGGATGCCGTTAACGGCAGCGAGTGCGCCGTCCAATTCCTTACCAACAGATGCGCCTGTCCAGAGATTAATCTGGAACGGCTCTTTTTTCATCCGTTCAGCCAATGCCAACGGCACTGCCTTAGGATAGCCAGCCGGAGTAAACCCGCTGGTTCCGATATTCATACCTGGTTTGATGACGGCTGCAGCTTCTTCTGCACTCACAATTTTTGCATGCAACGCACTGTTGCGCACACGATCACGAATGTCAATCATGGAATGCTGTCCTCCAAACTTGTTATGGATTTACCGGTGTCTGTCTGGCTAAATAAAAAGAAAGACTGCTTAGCCCTACCGACAAGTCTTCGTTGATGACTCGTACAGTGGCAGGCACCTTAATTTTACGCGGCGCAAAATTCCAAATGCCGCGTACGCCGGCAGCGACCATGCGATCTGCTACCGATTGAGCATGGATCTCCGGTACGGTAATGATTCCGATATGGATATTTCTTTCGCGCATCACCTCTTCCAATTGATCCAAATGGGAGATAGTGGTTCCCTTTATGACTTGCCCCACTTTCGCAGGGTCAACATCAAACATGGCTACCAAATTGAACCCGAGGGAATCGAAATTACGATAATGAGCCAGAGCCCAACCTAAGTGCCCCAGGCCGATCACCGCAACATTCCAATTGCAGTGCAGTCCCAGAATTTCCCCAATATTCCGGATTAATTCGCGCACAAAATACCCCACGCCTTTTTTCCCAAACTGACCAAAAGATGCCAAGTCCTTACGGATTTGTTCCGGCGTCACCCCAAGACGCTGGCCCAACTCTTCGGACGAGATGATCTCAAGCCCCTCCTCCTGCACCAACCGAAGCGTGCGGAAGTAAATGGGAAGGCGATCAATCGTTGCCTTTGATATCACAATATTCTCTTTCACCAGACAACCTCCTTCGCGTTCTTCCTGCCAAGAAGAAAACACACAAGCAACACAACTTCATATCCCCAACAGTAAGTACAAATTCTCACATAAACGAAAAAATCCTGCCTACAAACACGAAAAAAGCAAAGAAAAGTCTGTATACATATTCTAAATATACTTAATTTTTGGAATAATATCGTTTATGCTCCCGTTTTCAACCCCTTTGCTTTTTTTCCAAAAACTTTTTCATTCCGCCATCATTCGCGTTTATTCGACTTTGATTTTCCCATCGTTGTACTGGTGATGCTTTACTATTTACGCATGGACGGCGCTAAACCCTGTTTAGCATAATTCTTTTCAGTATTGCGTAACTAAAGTAAGCGCAACCGACTTCCGGCAAGCGGGATTGGAAAAGACCGCCTCTTGCGAGACGGTCTTTTCTTCAATTATCCCCTGTTTTGCGGATGATAATGCGTATGCAGGAGTTTATGCGCTTTTTCGCCATTCGGCTCGCCAAGCCAGGTTGCATACAGCTCCTTGATGGCCGGATTTTCATGCGACTTGCGTAGCGTCGAACAGCTGTCGCAGCCATAAATCGCGTCGATGCGACGTTGCCGGAAGTTCTCGCAGCTGGTCACCGGTTGGCCGCCGCCGCCGATGCAGCCGCCTGGACAAGCCATGATCTCAATGAAGTGATAATCGGCTTCGCCTGCGCGTACCTTATCCATCATCAGCTTTGCATTCGCCAGCGTATGCGCGACCGCCACCTTGACCGCGGTGTCGCCGACCTGGACCGTTGCCTCTTTCAAGCCGTCCAGACCACGCACCGATTTAAAGTCGACACACTCCAGCTCTTGTCCGGTCACGACTTCATAAACGGTACGCAGCGCCGCTTCCATAACGCCGCCGGTTGCGCCGAAGATCACGCCCGCACCGGTACTGATGCCCATCGGAGCGTCATATTCCTCTTCCGGCAATTTTTCAAAATCAATCCCGGCTTCTTTGATCATGCGGCCCAGTTCGCCGGTCGTCAGGACAAAATCAACATCCTGATAGCCGCTCGATTTCATTTCTTCCCTTACAGCTTCCGCCTTCTTCGCCGTACACGGCATAATCGAGACGGAAACGATATCTTTCGGATCGATCTTGCTCTTTTCCGCATAATACGTCTTGACCAGTGCGCCGAACATTTGCTGCGGCGATTTGGCGGTAGACAAATGATCTAACAGATCCGGATAGAGCAGCTCAGCGTAATTGACCCAGCCCGGACTGCATGAAGTGATCATCGGCAGCTTTCCTTTGCCTTTCAGGCGGCCAAGCAGTTCGGTACCTTCTTCCATGATCGTCAGATCGGCCGAGAAGTCGGTGTCAAACACCTTGTCAAAGCCGAGTCGTCTCAGCGCCGCGACCATTTTTCCGGTCACGACGTTCCCGACTTCCATACCGAGCGCTTCGCCGAGCGCAACACGGACCGCGGGCGCAGTCTGCACGACAACATGTTTCTTCGGATCGCCAAGCACTTGCCAGATCGGTTGCGTATCATCTTTGACCACAATCGCAGCGGTCGGGCAGACGGCTGCGCACTGTCCGCAATAAGTACAGGCAACCTGATGCAGCCCCTGGTTGAACGCAGGCACCACCGTGGCGTTAAAACCGCGTTTCGCGAAGGAATAGACGTGCACGCCTTGCCGTTCACTACAGGCCCGTATACAGCGTCCACAGAGGATGCATTTGCTTTGATCCCTAACAATCGACGGATTCGCCTCATCGAGCGGATGTTGCTTGCGTTCGCCGTCAAAGCGCACCTTACGAATCCCAAGATCGGCGGCAATGGTCTGCAATTCACAGTTCATGCTGCGCTGGCAGGACAGGCAGTCCTGCGGATGATTGGCCAGCAGCAGTTCCACCACCATCTTGCGTGCATCGCGCACTGCCGGACTATTCGTATGAATGACCATGCCTTCATTGACCGGATAGACGCAGGAAGCCGGCAAATTGCGCACGCCCTCTACCTCGACCAGACAGACCCGGCAATTTCCTTCCGGACGCAATTCCGGATGATGACACAGCGTTGGAATATCGACACCGGCCGTCCGTGCCGCATACAAGACGCTTGTTCCTTGCGGCACCTGGATCTTGCGACCGTCAACCGTTACATTAACCATATCCATGAATCAATTCACTCTCCATTCACGACATTATCCGCTATCCTTTTATAATCGCCTTGAAAGGACACTTCGCCAAGCAAGCGCCGCAACGTATGCAGACATCCTGATCGATCACGTGCAGGCCTTTCAATTCGCCGCTGATGGCATCCACCGGACAAGCTTTCTTACATAAGCCACAGCCTTTGCAGGCCTCCGTAACCTGATAACTGGCCAGATCGGCGCAAGCGCCGGCCGGACAACGCTTATCATGGATATGCGCCTCATATTCATGCCGGAAGTATTTCAGTGTACTAAGCACCGGATTCGGCGCCGTCTGACCAAGACCGCAGAGCGAAGACGCCTTGATGTTCTTGGCCATTTCTTCGAGCAGCGCGATATCGTCAATTCGGCCTTCGCCTTTCGTGATCCGCTCCAGGATCTCAAGCATCCGTTTCGTTCCTTCGCGGCAGGGCGTGCATTTGCCGCAGGATTCCGACGTGGTGAATGTCAGGAAGAACTTCGCAACGTCAACCATACAGGTCGTTTCGTCCATGACGACCAAGCCGCCTGAGCCCATCATCGCGCCGGCCTGGATCAGCGAATCATAATCGACCGACAAATCCAGAAGTTCTTCCGGCAGACAGCCGCCGGACGGTCCGCCAATCTGCACAGCCTTAAACTTCTTGCCATTTTGAATGCCGCCGCCGATATCAAAGATGATTTCCCGCATCGTGATGCCCATCGGCACTTCGGCCAGTCCGGTATGGTTAATCCGCCCGGTCAGCGCGAAGACCTTGGTCCCCTTGCTGCGTTCGGTACCGATCGAGGCATACCACTCGCCGCCTTGGCTGATGATTTGCGGCACATTGGCAAAGGTCTCGACATTATTGATATTCGTCGGTTTTCCCCAGAGACCCGAGATCGCCGGGAAAGGAGGCCGTGGACGAGGCATACCGCGTCGGCCTTCGATCGAAGCGAGGAGCGCCGTCTCTTCGCCGCAGACAAAAGCGCCTGCGCCTTCTTTGATCTTGATATGGAAGTTGAACGAACTGCCCAGAATGCCATCGCCCAAGAGTCCCATTTCTTCCGCCTGCTTGATCGCGATGCGCAGCCGTTTGATCGCCAGCGGATATTCAGCCCGCACATAAACGTAGCCCTCATCCGCGCCGATCGCATAACCGCAAATCGCCATGCCCTCGATGACGCGATGTGGATCGCCCTCCAGCACGCTGCGGTCCATGAACGCGCCGGGATCTCCTTCGTCGGCGTTACAGACGACATATTTCTTATCGCCTTTCGCCTTCGCTGTGAACTCCCATTTCATGCCGCTCGGAAAACCGCCGCCGCCCCGGCCGCGCAGCCCGGACGTCTTCATTTCGGCGATAACCGTTTCCGGCGTCATGTCGGTCAGTGCTTTGCCAAGCGCCTGATAGCCGCCGACCGCAATGTATTCTTCCAATATTTCCGGATCGATATGTCCGCAGTTCGCCAGCACCAGGCGCATCTGTTTCTTGTAAAAATCAATGTCGCTGTATTTGGGAATCCGCTCCATGGACATCGGTTCTTTGTATAAAAGTCGTTCTACGACACGACCTTTATAGAGATGTTGCTCGACAATGTCTTTGACATCCTCTTCCTGCACCCGGACATAAAAGACTCCTTCCGGATAGATGATGACAAGCGGTCCCATCTCGCAAAAGCCGTGACAGCCCGTCTCAACCACTTTGACTTCCTTATCCAGACCGAGCTCGGCCAGTTGTTTTTCCAGGGCCGCCTGTACGCGTTTCGACCCCGATGAGATACAACCCGTACCGGCACAAATCAGTACATGCGCTCTAATATGTTCCATCTTTTCCCCTCCACTAGCCTATTCTTCGATCTTGGCTACGACCAATTCTTCTACAATGCGCCCATTAACCACATGTTCGGCAACGATCGTCGGCACATTCTCCGCCGTGACGCGTCCGTACGTGATACGTGGCTGCCCTACGCGCACCACATCGACCAGTACTTCCTTTTCACACATGCCGATGCAACCCGTTTGCCGCACCGTAACGTCTTCCAGATTCCGCTTGGCTATTTCGTTCAGGATCGCACTCATCACTTCTCTGGCGCCCGCCGCAATGCCGCAAGTCCCCATACCGACGATCACCTGTGTGCCCGCGGCATGACGCAAACTAGTCTTTGCTTTCACTTGTTGCTGCAGCCGTTTTAAATCTTCAAGACTCTTCATTCTCTACACCTCCGTACAGTATCGCCAAATTTTCCTTCAAGTAGCCCTGCAGCCATTGCAGGATTTCAGGCTGCGTCAGTGGCACGCCGCCCAGTATCTCATTGATTTCCGACGCCGCAATGCTAAAACTCCGCTCGTCCACGCGATGCAGATAATGAAAATCAAGCATCGGATTGCCCACCAGAATCGTTTGCAAGGTGTCCGCCATGTTGCCAAGCGGCGGCCTGTCCCAATGACTATGCCGATAAAGCGCTTCAATCAGCGTGCCTTTTCCCATCTCGGATTCAATTTTTAAATGCCCTTCGCAACGCTGCGTCGACATTTGAATCAGCGGCAGCCCCAAGCCAATGCGGCGCGTCGTGCGACTCGTATGAAACGGATCGACAACCTTGCTGCATTCTTGCTTTTCCATGCCGCGCCCATTGTCGCGCACCCGGATGATCAGAGTATCGGCGCTAAGATCTTCTACGACTTCCAGCATCACCTTGGTAGCCTCAGCCTCTACTGCATTTTGTACCAAATCTAAGATATGGAGCGACAACTCTCGCATTTCAGCTTAGGAATAGCGAGCCAGAATCGCCGGGATGCTCTCTGGCGTCAAGCGGCCATGCGTATCGTCATTGACCATCAGTACCGGCGCCAATCCACAGGCGCCGATGCAGGCCACCGTCTCCAACGTAAAGCGCAAATCCTCAGTCGTAGTTCCCGCTACAATATGCAGTTGATCTTCCAACGTTTTCAAGATCGCTTTGGCGCCCCGCACATGGCAGGCCGTCCCCTGACAGACGCGGATAATGTTGCGACCGCGCGGATTCAAGTGAAATTGGGAATAAAACGTGACTACGCCATAAATATGGCTAATGGGAATATCAATCTGAACCGCAATGTGTTCCAATACTTCTTTGGACAGATAACCATAGAGGTTTTGCGTGTCCTGCAAAATGGGGATCAAAGCCCCCTTCACATTCCGGTACTTTTCCAGGACTTCTTTCAATTCGATAAATTGATTTGCCTGGTTGCCGCCGCAGCATTCATGTTGCTTGCTCAATTTCATTCCTCCTCATCTTGTAGTCTCTGGAGCATAGAGAAACTCGCCGATATGCCTGCCCCCTGAACCACTGAGCGCCAGTTTCACTTCGCTCAGACTGGCCGCTTCCAAATGCAGCACCGTTTTCGGTCCATTGATGAAATCACCAATGGTATGTGCATCCGAAGCCGTAACCAGCGGCAGACCGGTCGCTTCCCTTATTCGGTTTTGAGCCCCTTTATCCTGGCAGCGCCGCGAAACTTCTACCGCCGCCAGGGTTACATCAGCGGGAACAAATCCCAACTGGCTGATGACGCTGTAGGATGGACGATCAACATGGCTTGCAATCGCCACGCCGCCCAAACGCTTCACTTCCGCCGTGGCTTCCGCCAGTGAGCAATGCAGTGAAGCTAAAAGCATGACCTCTTTGACCTCTACCAGGTTATCTTCATGGTCAACGACAAACTGTCCGCCAAACGCGTCTTCATCATTGACCAGCTCTGTAATATGAAGATCTACAAAACGCTGCCATTCAGCGTAAACCGCAAGCGACTCAAAAAGCGCAATAAAGTGGACCTCTTCCCTTGTCTCCACTTCCATGCCGGGAATGACTAAAATTCCCGTTCCTTCGGCCGCCCGCTCTGCAGCGATAATATTGTCGCCGGCATTGTGATCGGTGATCGCCACAATATCGACGCCAATCTCCAGCGCTTGCTCAATGATGTTGCGCGGCGTCATTTCAACTTCCGCACAAGGTGAGAGCAATGTATGCACATGGAGGTCCGCCACATAAGAGCGCATCACGCGCCCACCACTCCCGCGCGGTAGAGACGTCCTACCGTTTCAAATGCGGATAATTCTGTCGTAAAAAGAGGCAACCCCTCCTGCCCCGCTTTACGTACCGCATCGCCGTCCGGTTTTGTGCCGCCCGCGACGACAACCGCCCCCAGTCCCGCCAAAACAGCAACCGCTACCACATTCTGATGCCCCTGCATCGTCACCCATACCCCTTCGGCTTTCGCCTGTCCCATCACATTACTCAATAAATCCGATGCATAACCGCTAGACAACGTCACCTCAAGCGCCTCCTCCGGAATCGTCGCTACCGCCGCGGCGGCCAGAAGTTCCGGCAACTCTCTTACTCTTACCATCCCTTATCGCTCCCTTTTTTTCTTTCTTATCCAGCGATGGCGGCAATTTTTCCGCCAGCCCCATCATTTCTTTCGCCAATTCATGCACGCGCTCGCGCAATTTGAAGATGCAGTCCATCTCGCTGGCTTGCCCCTGTACAATGTCTTCCGCCAACGCCTTGCAGGTCGGCGAACCACACGAACCGCAATCAAGCCCCGGCAAACGCTCCAGCGTCCGCTCCATTTGTTCCACCTTGTACAAAGCCTTTGAAATATCCTCATCCAAGCGCATAATCGGCCTCGGTTCAAGCGTACCGCGCTGCACCAAATCCTCCGGCGCAAGCGGCAATTCCGGCTGCGGCTGCAACCGTTTTCCGACAGCCAGTCGATTGCGCATCCGGTGTTCGGCAACAAAGCGATTTTCCACCATCAGCGGCCCGCCGATGCAGCCGCCGGCGCAAGCCAACGCCTCCACATAATCGATATCCTTCAATTTCCCCATCGCCACTTGCTCCAGCACGTTGCTGATGCTGTGAATTTCATGCACTACCAGCGTATTCAAGACGCCGGCCGCCTCTGTCTCGCCGCCGGCCACCGCCCAGCCCATTCCAGCCCAGGACGCCCGTCTGCACTTAGCAACCGCGGCCGGTTTTTGCAGAATCACCCGGCGTAATTCGCCGAAAATGTCGGCAATCGATATCGCGCCGCTGATATTCGACGGCAGATCGCCGAGCGGCTGACGAATCGCGGTCAGCTTGGCCGGACACGGCGTAATGAACCACACGCCCAACTCGTCCTGCGGCCTTCCCGTGCGGCGCGCATACTCCTCGCGCACCATACGCGCCGCAATCTCAACCGGCGCCTCAAACGGCACTAGATGATCGATCAATTCAGGAAACTTCACCTGAATCAGCCGTACGACCGCCGGACAGGCCGATGAGATGAGCGGGCGCTTTACCTGCTTATGCTGCAACAGTTCACGAATCGCCGTCGTAACAACCTCCGCGCCCACCGCGACGTCAAAGACCTCGTCAAAGCCAAGCGACAACAAACCGCAAAGAATTGCATCAACCGTCACCTGCGCCTCAAATTGTGAATATAATGACGGCGCGGGCAACGCCACATTATGCGGATAGCGTTTGATATCCGCCAGCGAATCGGTAACTGCGGTTTTAGCCCGGTTCGGACAATAGCGGATGCATTCGCCGCAGTCGATGCAGCGCGATTCCGTGATCTTCGCCTTGCCGCCGCGAATGCGTATCGCCTCCGTCGGGCAGCGCTTGATGCAGCTGACGCAACCTTTGCAGCGCTCGGAAATCAAACGCACAGAGTGAAAATATTCGATCATGCCGCTTCCCACCTCTCTTGGCTCAGTGGTTGATGATGATGCGCAGCGTCGTTCCTTCGCCGACTTTCGATTCGATGCTGAACCGGTCTGCGCAGCGGGACATATTCGGCAATCCCATACCCGCGCCAAACCCCATCTCTCGGATATGATCCGGCGCCGTCGAATAGCCTTCCTGCATCGCCTGATCGACATCGGCGATGCCCGGCCCGGAATCCTTGACCTCGATCTCGGTTCGATCCGGGTATACCTTGGCCCGGATATCACCGCCCAGCGAATGAATGATCACATTCATTTCGGCCTCGTAGGCGCTGATCGCGATGCGCCTAATCACCTCAGCCTTCACGCCGACCTGCTGCAAGGTACGCTTGATCTTGCCTGACGCATCTCCTGCGCCGTTAAAGTCACCGGCGGTCAGGTGGAACTCCATCGCCAGAGCAGGTTGCTCCACGCTCATAACTCTTCACCGCCACTGCCGCGCAGGCCGGCTGCGTGCAATCGGCCGCAGGATTCAAACATCGAAAGCGACGTGACCAAAAGCGGCACCTGGCGCTCTTTGGCTAATTCAACCAGTTCGGTGGCCGGATATTTGCCGCGGACAAAAACAATTGCGGCCATATCACTGATTTCCGCCGTCTTTACGACCTGGACATTGGTCAAACCGGTCAAAAGCAGCGTCTTATCTTTGGTAAACGCCAACACATCGCTCAACAGATCTGCGCCGCACGCGGTCCTGATTTCGCGTTCCAACAGCTCGTCGCCCCAAAGAATTTCCGCTTTCACAATCTCTTTTGCCTCGCGCAGATTCACACGGATTCCCCCTCTGCAAATTGTTCGAAATCTCTTGTTTGTGAGAACTTTCACGCAATTAAGGGCAAAAAATTAGAGGGCGCGCTGGCCCTGCTAACAAAGACAAAATATGTATATTTTATTCAGTTTTCGTTGCTTTTTATTATTCGGCATCGTTTTTTTAATTCCTGCCGGAAACACCCTGGTATTTTCTGTCAACCCCACTTGCAGCTTGCGCCATAGTCGCACGCTGCAAGACGATAATCAGCGCGAGCGTCAGCCAATACAAGAGCGACAATTGAATATTAAAAAGTACGTAATCCGTTAAACCGTTCAATAAAATTCCAACGAACGAGGCGGCCATGCCGAGGAACATGCCCCGCGCTTTTGGTCCGGCCTTGCGCCAGTTGCGTACAGCCATCCGGCCATGCGCGATCAACACCGTCATGAACGCGACAAAGCCCGGCAAACCGATTTCCGCCGCAAAATTCAAATACATGTTATGCGCATGCAAAATTTTCACCGCAGGATTTTGAATAAAAAAATCATATTCCGGATAAACCATCCAGTAAGAACCCCAGCCGATGCCGAACCACGGATGGTCCTGAATCATCGCCACGGTACTTTCCCAGAGCGCAAGGCGCAGCATCGACGAGGTATCCGTCGGGTTCATCACCGACATGATCCGCTCCAGCACTGCCTCATGCCCGATTAAGAGCGCGACCGGCACCACCGCCAGCAGCCACAGCAGCCGTCGATTGATCAAGACGCCTGCCAAAGCGACCACCGCCAGCAGACTCAACCAGCTGCCGCGCGAATAAGTCAGTACCAGACAGCCGATTTGAGCCAGTCCAAGTGCCGCCAGCAAAAGCCTTGTGCGCTTTTCCGTCTCCTGCCACAGCATGCCCCCGGTCAGCGACGCCAAACTGACGAGATAGCCCGCTAACAGGTTCGGATTTTCCAGCGTGGAAAAGACGCGCATCGTAAGTTCGGGGAACTGTTCCCGGTCCACCCACTCGGCCGCCATGATCGAACCGGCCAAATATTGATAAAACCCGTACAGACAGACCAAAGCCGACGAGGAGAGAAGCACGAACGCCATGCGCCGTACCTCTTCGACCCGAGTGAAATTGCTCAGCGTCAAATAATAGAAGAGGACGTAGCGCCCCATCAAATGGTAGTAATTATAAAAACTAAAATCGCGATCCGGCGAAAATCCGACCGAAATAAACGAACAGCCGATCAGCAGCCAGATCCATTTGTCAAACGGTCCAGTCTGCACCAGCCAGCGCCGTTCAAGTCCCATCCGCCCGAACCAGGCCAGCGCGGCCACATTCAGGAACCAACTCGCCGCATCAAAAGAGAGCGGCAGGAAAAATGCCGCGGCAAAAATACCGTAGCGCGTTGCCTTTGCCAGCCACCCGGCCAGCAGATCCGTTTTAAACTGTTTCATCGTTTCACCTGTTTCAGCTTACGCTCATATTAAATCAGCTAAATTATAGCCGACAGCGCCGACTTTGTCTATAACCCAAGCAAACTCCGCACCGTACCGACCAAATACAGCGAACCCGCCACACACAGCAATTCGTCCGGCCCTGCCATCGTTTTCGCCTGTTCCAGCCCCTGGAAAATTTCTTCGCAGCATACAACCTGGCGCGCCTTGATCTGTGCGGCGATCACCTCCGGCGACGCAGCGCGTTCCGAGGCGGGCGGCACGACGACAACCCTGTCCTCCGGTCGGATCAGCGCGCCGAGAATACCGGACACATCCTTGTCCGCCAAAATGCCGAGTAAGAAGACGCGCGGCTTTTGCGGCTCCAGTTCATCGAGATTGGCGCGCAAACAAACAGCGCCCGCCGGATTGTGCGCGCCGTCGATAATAATTTCCGGACGCCCGGCGATTCGCTCAAAGCGCCCCGGCCAACACGCCGTCTCCAGTCCTCTTGCAATCGCAGCGCGCGTGATGCGCGGCTCGCGCTCGCCAAGCAGCGCCGCCGCCGTCATCGCCAGCGCCGCATTATCGAGTTGGTTGCGGCCAAGCAGCGCCATTGAAAATTCCGGCCAGACGTCGCCATGTAGCGTGAGGCGAATCTGCTGCCCCTTTGCCGCGAGAACGCCCGCTACGCAAAACTCCTGCCCCAGGCGCTGCAGCGCGCTTTTCTTTTTGCGCGCCGTTTCTTCGATCACAGCAAGCGCCGGAGGCTGCGCAGCGGTGATGACCGGCACGCCTTCTTTGATGATGCCTGCCTTGACGGCCGCGATTTCCTCCAGCGTACTGCCGCAACGATCGGTGTGTTCGAGCGAGATGTTCGTGATCAGCGATACTTCCGGTACAATCACGTTCGTCGAATCGAGCAGGCCGCCAAGGCCCACTTCCACCACCGCATACTCGACCTTTTTTTCGGCAAACAGCCAAAACGCGGCGGCGGTGATCACTTCAAATTCGGTCGGATGCTCAAGACCCGCTGCCGCCATTTTTTCGACCGCCGCTTTGGCCGCAGCAATGGCCAGCGCAAAATCCGCTTCGCTGACGTCGCTGCCGTCCAATACCATCCGCTCCGTATACGAAACGAGATGCGGCGACGTATATAGCGCGGTCTTCAAACCCGCACTGCGCAAGATCGCCTCCAGCATCGCGCAGGTCGAGCCTTTGCCGTTCGTACCGGTCACATGAATCGATTTGAATTTCCGTTCCGGATGATCGAGAAAAGTAAGCAAGCCGGAAATCCGCTCCAGCCCCAAATGAATGCCGAACTTGCCAAGTCCGGCCAAATAATCCAACGCTTCCTGATACTTCATGCTGCCGCCTCCATTTTGCATTTAAAAATGAACGATGGATTTCAACACGAAAAAGCGAAGAAAAGCGAAGAGGGGAAGATATTTTTAAAGCAACATTCTCCCCCTCTTTTCTTTTTCCTTCCCCACTTCGTGTTGAATCCCCACGTGTTGATTCGCAAAGTCAAAAAGGCGGCTCTACGGCCGCCTTTTTGACTTACAGACTTGCCAGATAGACCAGGCGTTCCTGGATGGCGGTCTTCTTTTCTTCATATTCGGCCGCTTTGGCCCTTTCTTTTTCAATGACTTCCGGCGGCGCTTTCGCGACGAAACCTTCGTTCGACAGTTTGCCCGCGATGCGCGCCAATTCTTTTTCTAAGCCCGCCAGTTCCTTGTTGAGACGCGCGTTTTCCTTCTCGACGTCGATCAGCCCCTTCAGCGGCAGGAACGCTTCGACGCCGGTCACAACCGCCGCCATCGCATTTTCCGGTTTCGCCGCGTCCGCAGCCAGGAAGGTCACCGGTTCGGCGGCGGCCAGCGTGCGGAAGTAAGCGCTGTTCGCTTCCAGCACCGCTTTCAGTTCGGCGCTGCCGACCAGCAATTGCAGTTCGCTCTTGCGGCCCGGCGGAACATTGACTTCGGCGCGCATATTGCGCACCGCTTTGATCGTTTCCATGATCACTTCCATCTGCTGCTCGGCGCTTGCATCCGCAAGCTGCGCCGTAGCAGACGGCCACTGCGCCGTCATGATGCTCGCTCCTTCATGCGGCAGATGTTGCCAGATCGTCTCGGTGATGAACGGCATAAACGGATGCAGCAACTTCAAGGTATTTTCCAGAATCGACCAGAGGACGTATTGCGCGGTCGCGCGGTTCTTGGCGTCTTCCTTGTTGTAAAGGCGCGCCTTGGCCAGCTCGATGTACCAGTCGCAGTATTCGTTCCAGATGAATTCATACAGCACCTTGGCCGCCTCGCCCAGTTCAAAGCGTTCCAGATTGCGCGTCACTTCGCTTACCGTCTTCGCATAGCGGCTTAAGATCCAGCGGTCGGCCAGCGTATAATCCGCCGTATCCGGACGATAGTCTGCGTCAAACCCTTCCAGGTTCATCTGCACGAAACGCGACGCGTTCCAGAGCTTATTGGCAAAGTTGCGGCTCGACTCGACCCGTTCCCAGTAAAAGCGCATATCGTTGCCCGGCGTATTGCCGGTGATCAGCGTGAAGCGCAGCGTATCCGCGCCGTACTGTTCAATGACCTCGAGCGGATCGATGCCGTTGCCCAGCGATTTGCTCATCTTGCGGCCCTGCGAATCGCGCACCAGACCATGAATGAACACATGCTGGAACGGAATTTCTTTTTGGAAGGCCAGTCCCATCATGATCATCCGGGCGACCCAGAAGAAAATGATGTCGTAACCGGTAACCAATACGCTCGTCGGATAGAACTGTTTCAACTCCGGCGTTTCTTCCGGCCAGCCCATCGTCGAGAACGGCCAGAGCGCGGAACTGAACCAGGTATCGAGTACGTCCGGGTCCTGCTCCAGATGCGTGCCGCCGCATTTCGGGCAGCTTTTCACCTCTTCGCGCGCTACGACCGTTTCGCCGCACTCGCAATACCAGGCAGGAATGCGATGTCCCCACCAGAGCTGACGCGAGATGCACCAGTCGCGGATGTTGTCCATCCAGTTAGTGTAGGTCTTGGTAAAACGCTCCGGCACAAACTGGATGCGCCCCGAATCGACCGCTTCCACCGCCGGTTTAGCCAACGATTCCATTTTGACGAACCATTGCTTCGACACCAGCGGTTCAACGACCGTCGTGCAGCGCTGGCAATGCCCGACCGCATGGTTATGTTCCTCGATTTTAACCAAGTATCCGGCGTCTTCCAAGTCTTTCACCAATTGACGGCGGCACTCATAACGATCCATCCCGGCATATTTGCCGGTGTCCGGCGACATCGTGCCGTCGTTTTCGATCACGACCAGCTGCGGCAGATCGTGACGCAGGCCCATCTCAAAGTCGTTCGGGTCATGCGCCGGCGTGATCTTAACCGCGCCGGTGCCGAACGCAACATCGACATAGTCGTCGGCGATGATCGGAATTTGACGGCCCACGATCGGCAGGATCAATTCCTTGCCAACCAGTTTGCCGTAGCGCGCATCCTCCGGATTAACCGCAACCGCCGTATCGCCAAGAATCGTTTCCGGACGCGTCGTCGCAATCGTAACCGACTCTGTATCGCTGCCCGCTACCGGATAGCGTACATGGTAGAGATGGCCCGGTTTTTCCTCATGCTCGACTTCGATGTCGCTCAAAGCGGTATTGCAGCGCGGACACCAGTTGGTGATGCGATGCCCTTGATAGATCAATCCTTTTTCATAGAGCGAGACAAAGACTTCCTTCACCGCTTTGGAGCAGCCTTCGTCCATCGTGAAGCGTTCGCGTTCCCAGTCGCAGGATGCGCCGAGACCTTTCAGCTGTTCGGTAATGCGGCTGCCGTACTGGTGCTTCCAGTCCCAAACCCGTGCGACAAAATCTTCCCGCCCCAGATCGTGACGGCTCTTGCCTTCATCCTTCGCCAGCATTTCCTCGACCTTGTTCTGCGTCGCAATGCCCGCATGGTCGGTACCCGGCATCCAGAGCGTGTTGTAGCCCTGCATGCGGCGGAAACGGATCAGGATATCCTGCAGCGTATTGTCGAGCGCATGCCCCATATGCAACTGTCCGGTGACGTTGGGCGGCGGAATGACGATGCTGAACGGTTTCTTGCCTTCTTCCACCTCGGCATGGAACAGTTTGTTGTCTTCCCAAAACTTATACAGTTTGGCTTCAACCGCTTTCGGATCGTATACGGTTGGAATTTGATTTTCACTCATGATTGTTGCCTCCTTCGATTTTTTATCGTAATAAAGTTGTTGATTCGACTTGGTGTTGGGAAACGACGGGAGTTTTAACACGAAGAATAGGAAGAAGAAATATTTTTATGCTTCGCTCTTCATTTCTCGACTTGTTTTCCCTTCAATAAACAGGCTCTGGTGAGACTGCTCAAAAAGTGCCAGCTACTAGGCGTGACGAGGCGTGTACAGCGCCGCGTACTAACGTACGCAAGCGAACACCCGCAGGAACAACGACGTAGATGGTGCTTTTTCAGCAGCCTCACGCAAAAAAAAATTCTTCCATCCTAAAAAGGACGAAAGAACTGCTTTCGTGGTACCACCTTGCTTCTCCGCTTCGATGCAACTCGAAACGAACTCTGACGGCTGTAACGGGCCTTGCTCCCGGCAGTGCTTACTGAGCTTCAGCGCTGCGGCTCCAGGACGACTTTCCGCTGTCTCCCGCCGAAAACCTTTCAGCCAAGGGTTTTCTCTCTAACGGTGGGAGGAAGAGCGTACTCCTTCCTGTCATTGCTTGTGTTTTTATGATGGATATAGGGTTTACTATACTAGGAAAAAGGGGGGATTGTCAATTGATTTCACATTTGCCAATCTGGTAAGATGCTTAGGCTTGCAGGCTTCGGCAAGTTCAACTTGATAATAAAGTGATTTTCGCTTACCTGAGCCCCTTTCGCCGTCGCAATTTTTTCAAAACTAAACGGCGCTGCGAGCAGACATGGTCGCAGCAGCCTGCCAAAAACAGAATTCCTGACGGACGCGCCGTCCTTGGCGCTCCGCCAGCGTGCGACGTCCATGTCGCACGTTCTGTTTTTCTTGTCCGCCGCTTCCTGTCTACCATTCTCGCGCCTACACGTTTTGAAAAAACCGCAACGGCGGGGATCAGGGAAACGAGAGACAAGAACGCCGATCAACGAACGAGAAAAATCCGGTTGGCGACGTCCTGTCGCCACTGCCGCTGGACTTGTCCCCCACTCCCTGCCC